>JAFYWH010000153.1 GCA_017558175.1 Bacteroidaceae bacterium | reverse complement strand
TCACATTCTCATAGTAGGAACAGTACGTTCGTTTTATTGGCAACTTCTTCATAATCCGAATAGAGTTGAATGATAAAAGGTTAATAATTGTTTTGTTTTACACAAATTTAAAACATCGCTTCCAACCCCGCAACACTGTTAAATTCGGGTAGTTTCACCACATTTCAACCCTGGCTTTCAAGTATTTACAAAACCACAAATAAGCAAAAAGAAAGCATTGGCACATCCTAATGATAGCGTTTTCTCAGAAGGGCTTTTCGGTGTACCGCTTCCTTGGGAGAAATCTTTCCTTTGATCTTCCATTCCTCTATCCGATTCATTTCCATCCGGTAGACAATCAGTCGTAACATCTTGAGGATGTGTTTCATACACGTCAGGGTAGCTTCACTACCTTCTATTACTTCCTCTTGGTTCATTTCTTTCAGCACATTCTCCATCTGTAGGAAAAAGTGCAGCCTTTTTTTTAGATACCATACTCATGATTTAACTCTTTTTAAAATTCCAACATAAAAATAATAGCTACTTTTGTTCAATTAAAGAATGACTCCATGAAAGAAATAAAAATCGCAGTTGCCGGCACCGGCTATGTAGGATTAAGTATTGCCACCTTATTGAGCCAGAACCATCCGGTGATGGCCGTAGATATCGTCCCTGAAAAGGTAGAAATGATTAACCGACGTATTTCCCCCATTCAGGACGACTACATCGAAAAGTTTTTGGCTGAAAAAGAGTTGAACCTGACGGCAACATTGGATGCAGAAGCCGCATATAGGGATGCCGACTTTGTGGTAATTGCTGCACCGACCAACTACGACCCAGTAAAAAATTTCTTCGACACCTCGGCCGTGGAACAAGTCATCGACACCGTGATGAGATGCAATCCAGAGGCTATTATGGTCATTAAAAGCACCATCCCTGTAGGATATACCGAAGCTATCCGCCAGAAAACCGGTAGCGAAAACATCTTGTTCTCTCCGGAATTCCTGCGCGAAAGCAAAGCTTTATACGACAACCTCTACCCCAGCCGCATCATCGTAGGCCGACCTGAAGGCGATGCACGTTTGGATAAAGCTGCTCGAACCTTCGCCAACCTCTTAGTTGAAGGAGCCATAGGTCATGCTGAATCTGAAATGGCAGAAGAGAAAAATTCTTCATTCTTCATTCATCATTCTTCATTCACAAAGGGCATCCCTTTGTTGTTCATGGGACTGACCGAAGCCGAAGCGGTTAAGTTGTTCGCCAACACCTACCTGGCACTCCGCGTGAGTTACTTCAATGAACTCGACACATACGCCGAAATGAAGGGACTGAGCACGCAAGACATCATCAAGGGCGTAGGGCTGGACCCACGCATCGGCTCGCACTACAACAATCCTTCGTTCGGTTATGGTGGATACTGCCTCCCGAAGGACACCAAGCAGCTCTTGGCCAACTACGAGCAGGTACCCCAGAACATGATGAGCGCCATCGTGGAAAGCAACCGCACCCGCAAGGATTTTATTGCAGACCAGGTACTGAAACTGGCCGGTTGGTATGGATATTCTGAGAATAATGATTATAATTCAGAAATCAGAAATCAGAAATCAGAAATCCCAGTAGTGGGCGTTTACCGCCTGACCATGAAAACGGGCAGCGACAATTTCCGCCAAAGCTCCATACAGGGGGTAATGAAACGCATCAAGGCGAAAGGAGCTACGGTCATCATCTACGAACCGACGCTTCCAGATGGCAGCCTATTCTTTGGCAGCCGGGTAGTGAATGACCTCCAAACCTTTAAGGAACAGAGTCAGGCCATTATTGCCAACCGCTATGACAGTGTGTTGGATGATGTGCAGGAGAAAGTGTATACTCGGGATATATTTAGAAGAGATTAAGATATTTAATATTATGAAGAATATAGTAATAACTGGCGGTGCTGGATTCATTGGAAGCCATGTGGTGCGTCTGTTCGTAAACAAGTATCCAGAATATAATGTCATCTGTTTGGACAAGTTGACATACGCCGGAAACTTAGCCAACTTGAAGGACATCGAAAACAAGCCGAACTACAAGTTCGTGAAAATGGACATTTGTGATTTCGAGGCATTCTACCAACTGATGCAGAATGAAAAGGTGGATGGCATTATCCACCTGGCAGCAGAAAGCCATGTAGACCGTAGCATCAAGGATCCGTTTACCTTTGCTCAGACCAATGTAATGGGGACATTGGCCTTGCTCCAGGCTGCTAAGCTTTATTGGGAAAGCCTTCCAGAGAAGTACGAAGGTAAGCGTTTCTACCACATCTCTACCGACGAGGTGTATGGAGCTCTCGAACTGACTCACCCGGAAGGGATCGAGCCTCCGTTCACCACTACTGCCTCATCCAGCGAGCACCACTTGGCCTACGGCAAGGATTTCTTCTACGAAGATACCAAGTATAATCCGCACTCACCGTATTCGGCAGCGAAGGCCAGTAGCGACCACTTCGTACGTGCTTACCACGATACTTACGGCATGCCTACCATCGTGACCAACTGCTCGAACAACTATGGTCCGTACCAGTTCCCAGAAAAGTTAATTCCGCTGTTTATCAACAACATCCGTCACCGCAAGCCGTTGCCCGTGTATGGCAAGGGGGAAAATGTACGCGACTGGCTGTATGTGGAAGACCATGCCCGTGCCATCGACCTTATTTTCCACAAAGGAAAGACAGCCGAGACCTACAACATCGGTGGTTTCAACGAATGGAAAAACATCGATTTGATTAAGGTGATGATCAAGACGGTGGACAGCATCTTGGGTAATCCGGAAGGAAGTTCACTGGAATTAATCACTTATGTAACCGACCGTGCCGGACACGACCTCCGTTACGCCATCGACTCCACCAAGCTGCAGAAGGAATTGGGATGGGAACCGAGCTTGCAGTTTGAGGAAGGTATCGAGAAAACCGTGCGTTGGTATTTGGAGAATCAGGAATGGATGGACAATGTGACAAGTGGTGATTATCAGAAGTATTATGAAACCATGTACTGTGGAAAATGAAGAATGAAGAATGATGAATGATGAATGAAGAATGAAGAATTAAAATTTCATAACTTATAATTTAAAAAGAGGGTTTGTTTCACAAAAACAGCCCTCTTTTTTTATTCATGTTAAAGTTTTTGCTTACCTTTGTTCCGTTTTATAGATATACAAGTAATCCATAACGTATAATATAATCTTTATGTTGAAAAAATCATTGATTTTAGGCTTGATGTTGTTAGGATTTTCGGCTACTCCATGGGCGCAAGGAGGCGGAATGGGCGACAAGCAAGTAAAAGAGTATGTGGAAATGGGCTTGAAGCAGGGCAAGAGCCAACAACAGATTGCAACCGAACTGGCCCGCCGTGGGGTTACCCGTGAACAGGCTGAACGTGTGAAGAAACTCTATGAACAAGGCCAAAGTGGTAAGGGAACTGCTGCAACAGCCAAGGTTGACCGTAAACGTACGAATGACAACTTGGCTTCGGACAAGGAATATGTGGGTTCGGACTTTGACTTTGAAAACGAAAAGCAGAAGTCAGGAAAGGTTAACCGCTTCATCACTACCGGAGAAATCTCTGAAGGTCAAACATTGACATTGAAGTTGGATGAAAACGGCAACTTGGTTTCGGATAATATCACCATCTTTAAGGAAGAAGCTGTGGAAGACCAAGTATTCGGACGCAACATCTTCAACACCAACAACCTCACTTTCGAACCAAGCACTAACCTCCCTACCCCAAGCAACTATCGTTTGGGAGCAGGCGACCAAGTGATTATCGATATCTGGGGTACCAGCCAAGTATCTATCCAGGAAACGATTTCTCCAGACGGTGCCATCAGCATCGACAACTTGGGCTTGGTATTCTTGAACGGCATGACCGTAAACCAGGCTACCAGCTACTTGCGCAAGGAATTGAACAAGATTTATGCGGGGCTTTCTGATGAGGAACCGACTTCGCACATCAAGGTGTCTTTGGGCAACAGCCGTACCATTCAGGTGAACGTGATGGGTGAAGTATACCAGCCAGGTACTTATGCACTTTCGGCGTTCTCTACCGTGTTCCATGCCTTGTACAGCGCAGGCGGCGTAAGCGAAATCGGCAGTTTGCGCAACATTCAAGTGGTGAGAAACGGTAAGACCATTGCCAACGTAGACGTATACGACTTTATCATGCAAGGAAAGACCAAGGATGACATCGCTTTGCAGGAAGGTGACGTGATCATTGTATCGCCTTACGAAGCCTTGGTGAAGATTGAGGGTAATGTGAAGCGTCCGATGAAGTATGAAATGAAGAGCAACGAAACGGTTTCTACGTTGTTGAAATATGCAGGTAACTTCTCCAGCGATGCATACACCCGCTCCATGAAGGTGGTGAGACAGAACGGTAAGGAATACCAGATCTTTACCGTAGACGATATGGACTACAGCGTGTTCCAGTTGAAGGACGGTGACGTGATTACGGCAGAAGCTATCTTGAACCGCTTTGAAAACAAGCTGGAAATCAAGGGGGCTGTCTATCGTCCGGGCATCTACCAGTTTGGTGGTGACTTGAACACCGTGAAGCAATTGGTAGAAAAGGCAGACGGTGTAATGGCGGATGCGTTCTTGGGTCGTGCTGTTCTGCATCGCCAACGCGAAGACTTGACCCGCGAAATTATTCAGGTGGACATGAAGGGCATCTTGAACGGCACTAAGCCGGACATTGCCTTGAAGCGTAACGATGTATTGTACATTCCAAGCATCCACGACTTGAAGGACTTGGGCAATGTGGAAGTGTTCGGTGAAGTGGCTCGTCCGGGTAAGTATGTATTTGCCGACAACATGACCTTGGAAGACTTGATTATCCAGGCCGGCGGTTTGTTGGAATCGGCTTCGACCGTGAAAGTGGACGTATCTCGCCGCATCAAGAACAGCAAGAGTACCGAAATGGCTTCTACCATCGGTGAAATGTATACCTTTGCCTTGAAGGATGGCTTTGTAGTAGATGGTGAAGCCGGTTTTGTTTTGGAACCGTACGACCAGGTTTATGTACGCCGTAGCCCGGGTTACCAACAGCAGGTGAACGTAACCGTAACCGGTGAAATTCTATACGATGGTACGTACGCCTTGACTAACAAGAGCGAACGTTTGAGCGACTTGGTAAAGAAAGCAGGGGGCGTAACGCCATACGCTTACGTAAAGGGTGCCAAGCTGATGAGAAAGGCAAATGCCGAAGAAATTGCCCGCATGAAGGAAGTATTGGAAATGATGCAGCGCGAAATGGGCAATGTCAGTATGGACTCCTTAAAGTTGGAAACTACCACCAACTATTCGGTAGGTATTGATTTGGAGGCTGCCCTGAAGAATCCGGGTAGCGATGCAGACATCGTGCTTCGTGAAGGCGACCAGTTGATTTTGCCGGAATTGGTGAACACCGTGAAGATCAATGGAGCCGTGATGTTCCCGAATACCGTGGCCTACAACAAGAAGATGACCGTGAAGGACTACATCAGCCAAGCCGGTGGTTATGCCAACGGGGCCCGCAAGACCAAGGCTTTCATTATTTATATGAACGGACAGGTAGCTAAAGTAAACGGTGCAGGCAGAAGCATGGTGGAACCGGGTTGCGAAATCATTGTACCGATCAAGGATAAGACAAAAGCAGAGAAATGGAACCTTCAGTCCATTTTGGGTATAGCCACATCGCTCAGTTCATTGGGCTTAACAGCAGCCTCTGTAGCTAACATCTTAAAATAAGGAAAGTCATGACGGAAAATAAGGAATATAAGAACATCCCTTCCTACCAGGAAGAGGACGAAATGGAAATTGACTTGATGGAATATGCCCGTAAACTATGGGCAGCACGGAAATTGTTGCTGAAAGTAGCGGGTATCGCAGTAATGGTAGGGGTAGTGATTGCATTGACTACTCCGAAGCAATATACCGCTAACGTCACCTTAGCTCCGGAATCAAGCAAAGGAGGTGGCGGTAGTTTATCCGGCATCGCCTCCATGTTAGGAGTAGGTGGCATGAGCATGGGCAGTGATGCAGATGCGCTGAACATTCAACTCTATCCGAACATCGTTTCTTCTACCCCATTCATCTTAGACTTGATGGATACCCCGGTAAAGACCATCAACGAAGAACAACCGGATACTACTTTGGTGGGATATTTGAAAGAATACACCAGCAGTTCGCTCATGAGCACCGTGATGTCTCTCCCATTCAAGGCCATTGGTGGCGTCATGTCGTTGTTCAAGTCTGAAGAGAAGAAGGATGGAAACGAAGTGATCAATCCTTTCCACTTGACCAAAGAACAATCTAAAACCGTACAAGGCCTTAAAAGCATGATTGTGGCCAATGTGGATAAGAAGACAGGGGTAACCACCGTATCGGTAACCATGCAGGATCCCTTGGTGGCTGCCATCATCACAGATACCGTAGTGGTAAAGCTACAGGAACACATCACCAAGTACCGTGTATCAAAAGCAGAAGACGACTGCAAGTATTGGGAAGAATTGTATCAACAACGCCAAAAAGAATATTATGAGGCACAGGAAAAGTACGCAAAATATTCGGATGCCAATAACAACGTTATCCTGCAAAGCGTACGCATTGAGCAGGAACGTCTCCAAAACGATATGAACTTGGCTTTGCAAGTGTATAGCAATGTGGCAGCCCAACTCCAAATGGCCAAGGCTAAGGTACAGGAAGCCAAGCCGGTATTTGCGGTGGTAGAACCGGCATCGGTTCCTCTCCAAGCTACAGGCACAAGCCGATCCATGACAGTTATAGGCACTGTCTTCCTTTTCGTAGCAGCAGCTGCTGCCTGGGTTCTCTTCGGTGTAGACCTCTGGAAAAAAGTGAAAGAAGGCTTGAAAGAAAGCAAGGAAGAAAAAGAAGCGTAATAGTCTAAGAATCTTTTTGAAATAATAATCTCCCCTCTTGAGAGGGGGAAGGGGGTGTGTTAAAATTCATACACGTGGATGTAAATCACACACCCCTATCCCCTATCAAGAGGGGAGATTGGCATTAATTAAAGAACTTGATACCAATAAAATAAGTACGTGGCTGTGTAGGGCCATAGAAATAACCCGAGTCACGATAGGTTCCTTTATCCAAGTCTTTCTGGAAGGCATTGAAGATGTTCTGTACCCCGCCATTGACCTGAATCTTGAGATGTTCGTTCAATACGAAGGTGTAGTTCAACTTGGTATTAAAATCGAAGAAATCGGGGGTGTGTACCAATTCGTCCTTATTAATATAGGTAGATGGGAAACCGGCAGGGATTTCATCGGTTGGGGCAAAGTGTGGTACGTGCATGCGTCCGGTATAGACACCCGACAACGAGAAGTCGAAGTTCTTGAATGGGGCTGCCGTAAAGGTGAAGTAACCGTAGCAATCGGGCGTGCGTGGCATGTTCTTGGTGCCGGCTACCGACTCGTCTTCACTCCAGTAAGTGAGTTCATCGTAATGACTACGCTGCACAGTAAAGCCTACCTGCAAGGAGGCATCCTTGCCATGGGCAATCTTACCATCGAGATTGACCCCATACACCTTGGCTCCACTACCGTTGCGACGTTCCTGCAAGGTATTTCCTTGCGCATCTTCGCCTACGTTCTGCAAGTAGAATACATCCTTCAACGAGGTATAGAAGCCTTCAATCAGGAGGTTGGTCTGGAAATGACCAATCTGACCGGTCAAATCGACCGATCCACTGAAGCTATTGGACTTTTCGGGCTTCAAGTCTTCGGCCAAACGGATAAGCACCCCTTCCCCACCAACGGCTGTAACGTGGAGGTCTTCATCGTATGCCTGAGGGGCACGGAAACCGGTAGACCAGGTGAGTCGGCCCTGGAAGGCATCGCTCGGCTTATAGAGCATGTTCACACGAGGACTGAAAATGAGATTCTCAATCAAGTTGTGGTCATCCAAACGGAAGCCGGCCAAAAGAGTGACATCGTTCATCTTCCATTCGTTCTGGAAGAAGGCACTGGCAATGCGTACTTTCTGCTCCAAATCGCGGTTATAGCCTGTCATGACATCGTGCATGTTGTTATGAGAATACTCCAAACCTGCCGTAAAGGTAGCCGGTGAGAACAATACCTTATCGAAATTACCTACATACATACCTCCACCCACGAAAGTCAAGTCCTGGGTCTTTCCGTAAGCATTCGGATCCTGCTGGGCACCATAATAGCTGTTTCTATCCACGTGTTGAGCCGATGTATAGAACGAAAGCTTATGTGCATATTCCTTCCAGAAGAGGTCGTAAGAGAGGCCTCCACTATTGATTACGTGCTTGGTCTGCTCGGTGATATCGGTCTCGAATGGCTCGAAATCGAACTTGTTACCGCCTCGACGGAACTCGTTGGTGGTGTGGTATTCCACATTCAATCGGCTGAACTGGGTAGGACGATAGTACGAACGGAGACCGAAGGTGTTCATGTTGAGCTTGCCGATTTCGGAGAAACCATCGCCATCGACATCGTACGGATTGCGGTTGCGGTACGACTGGTATACGGCAATGCCATAGACATTATCCTTCGACACCAACGAAGCATTGGCACCCATGTATTGTTCCCACGTGCTGCCATCGATATTCGACATGGTAGAAGTTACCTGGAACGAGTTGTTGATAGGGTCTTTGGTGATAATATTGATGGTTCCACCTACGGCATTGGCACCGAACAAGGCCGATCCGCCACCGCGTACCACCTCGATACGTTCCACCATATTGGTAGGAATCTGTTCCAAACCATAGACACCCGAAAGGGCACTGATAATCGGTCGGCTATTGATGAGAATCTGCGAATAAGGGCCTTCCAAGCCATTGATGCGCACCTGAGGGAACGCACAGTTCTGGCAACTATTCTCCACGCGAAGCCCCGACTGGAAGTTCAGCGACTTGGCCAAGTCGGTAGAATTGACGGTTTCAAAAAGCTTGGCACTCATAACATTCACTACTACCGGAGCTTCTCTTCGGCTTACTTCATTGCGATTGGCAGAGACCACAAGTTCTTCAGTCATAATGGATTCTTCTTCCAAAGCGATGTGTACATCGGTGGTATATTCATCGCTTACGGTTACTTTCTTCTCTTGAGTAGTGTAACCCAACAACTGTACGCGAAGGGTGTATGTACCTGCCGGTACTTTCGTGAAACGGAAGTGTCCGCTTTCATCGGATACTGTACCTCCACCGGTTTCTACGATCAAGATTGTTGCATAAGGCAAGTGTTCTTCTGTAATTTTCTCAATGACGTGACCACGAATCACATTACCGTGCTTTACCGGATTGTTCTCACCAGCATACACGTTGAGCATTGCGCCCATCACCATGAGCACAAGCACCATTATATTTTTTTTCATGTATGTTCTTTAAATGTTGATTGTTTTGTGCAAGTATATAATCCCCCTTGTGAAGGGGGTTAGGGGGATGTTCCGTTAGTTTTTTCCTCCAATATCACAAGTATATGTTCACCATATCATATAGAACATCCCCCTACCCCCTTCACAAGGGGGATGTTTGACTGATGCTACTTGCGAAACTTGAACACTTGCACTGGCGGGGCACGTAGAGAAATGCAATGTGCGTATAAGTCCGAAAAAGTACGGGACTTACGTTCACATTCCAAGGTATCGAATACAGAAAGGCTGACTTCTGCCAACGTGACAAAAGTAGGTTCTGTACCTGTCCATTCGGACACTTGAGCCAAAGTAAGAATCTGGGATGGCGTGTGAGTATGCTCATCGTCGGCCGATGGATGCGAGTGCACAATCATTACCCCATTGACATAGTGGATATGGGAGAACATGGTAATGCTCGCCTGATAGGCCACAAAGAGTGCCAATAGAAACAAGGGAATGAATATGTGTCTTTTTTTCGCCATCCTTTTAAAATAGATTGCAAAGTTAGTTTATTTATGTTAAACCGACAAATAAGAAAAATAAAATACCTACTTTTGGGGATGGGGTTTTTGTTCAAACGCCCTTATACCTTAACCAATACATAGCATACACCTTCCTCGCACTGGAACTGCCTTACCCTTTTATCGCGAATCAGTACCAGAATGGCCATACACAATTCGGTGGAGCCAAACGAGGTGATTTCCTCGAGCTTGGAAAGTGTATACTTGTAGCCTAATTTCATAACTTCCATTATTTTCTCTGCATTCTTTTTCATTCTATTCATATCCATAGGTTCGTTAATTAAAGGGTTAGAATCTACGTAGCGAACGTTTTTGGCAGGGAAAATGTTCACTTGTGATGTTTTTTTTGAAAAATTTCCCCGAAACATTTGCAGATTCAAAAATAAGTCGTACCTTTGCATCGCTTTTGAAAAAGAGCACTTCTCGAAAGAAGTTCTGGAGAGATGGCAGAGTGGTCGATTGCGGCGGTCTTGAAAACCGTTGTACTGCGAGGTACCGGGGGTTCGAATCCCTCTCTCTCCGCCAAGAAGTGGATGTGTAGAAATACGCATCCACTTCTTTTTTTAGGCACGGATTACATGGTTTTTCATCCCCCTTGTGAAGGGGGTTGGGGGATGTTTCATTAGAAAGGGTAAACTTTTTACTTGTTCATCATAGATGTCAAAGCCAATAGAACATCCCCCTGCCCCCTTCACAAGGGGGATTATTACTTATATGTTTATATTAAAAATCCGTGTTAATCCGTGTAATCCGTGCCTAATTAATTATCTTTGCAGATTGAAATCATAGGACAAAGAAAACATGATATACCCTCAGAATTTTGAGCAGAAAATAGGATTCGATACCATCCGTCAGTTATTAAAGGAAAAATGTCTCAGCACATTGGGCCAAGAACGTGTATACGATATGGCCTTCTCCGAGGCATACGATGAAATCAACCGTCGTTTGGAAGAAGTGACAGAGTTCATCCGCATCATACAGGAGGAAGATGAATTCCCCGACCAATATTTCTTCGATGTACGTCCATCGTTGAAGCGCATCCGTGTGGAAGGCATGTACATGGAAGAACAGGAGTTGTTCGACTTGCGTCGTTCCTTAGAAACCATCCGCGACATTGTCCGCTTCCTGCAACGTACCTCTAATGATGAAGACGAGGAATCGAGCGTATCTCCCTACCCTTATCTGCGCGATTTGGCCGGGGACATCATGGTATTTCCGCAACTCATCAGTCGCATCAACACCATTCTCGACAAGTTCGGGAAGATTCGCGACAATGCCTCAGCCGAGCTGTTGCGCATTCGTAGAGAATTGGCATCGACCACCGGAAGCATCTCGCGTAGCCTTCATGCCATTCTTCGCAATGCCCAGGCCGATGGCTATGTAGACAAGGATGTTACCCCAACCATGCGCGATGGTCGTCTGGTTATCCCGGTAGCACCCGGTTTGAAACGAAAAATCAAGGGTATTGTACACGACGAATCGGCTACGGGTAAGACCGTATTCATCGAACCGGCCGAAGTGGTGGAAGCCAACAACCGCATCCGCGAATTGGAAGGCGAAGAACGTAGAGAGATTATCCGCATCTTGACGGAATTCTCGGCTACCGTCCGTCCGCAAGTGCCGGCTATCCTCCAATCCTACGAATTCTTGGCCGAGATAGACTTTATCCGTGCCAAGGCGCATTTTGCCATTCACATCAAGGCTATCAAGCCTTCTTTTGAAGACAAGCAGATATTGGATTGGGCTACAGCCATCCACCCATTGCTACAACTTTCGCTTGCCAAGCATAATAAAAAGGTAGTACCACTGGACATCGAGCTGAATCCGAAACAACGTATCCTGATTATCTCCGGACCGAATGCCGGTGGTAAGTCCGTGTGTTTGAAGACTGTAGGTCTCCTTCAGTATATGCTTCAATGCGGTATGCTCATCCCGACGCACGAACGTAGCCGTGCCGGTATCTTCAGCAGTATCTTTATTGATATAGGTGACGAACAGAGCATAGAAGACGATCTCAGTACCTATTCATCGCACCTTACCAACATGAAAATCATGATGAAGAGTTGCAACGAGCGTAGCCTCATTTTGATTGACGAGTTCGGTGGCGGTACCGAACCACAAATCGGTGGTGCCATAGCCGAAGCGGTATTGAAGCGCTTCAACGAAAAACGAACATTCGGTATCATTACTACCCACTACCAAAACCTGAAGCATTTTGCCGATGCCCACGAAGGGGTGGTAAATGGTGCCATGTTATACGACAGACATTTGATGCAAGCCCTCTTCCAATTGCAGATCGGTAATCCGGGTAGCTCATTTGCCGTAGAAATTGCCCGCAAGATTGGTTTGCCGGAAGAAGTCATTGCCGATGCATCTGAAATCGTGGGTAGCGAATACATCAATGCCGACAAGTATCTGCAGGACATCGTTCGCGACAAGCGTTATTGGGAAACCAAGCGCCAAAACATCCGCAAGCGTGAAAAGCAGATGGAAGACATCATAGCCAAGTACGAAGCCGAAATTCAGGAACTGGAAAAGAACCGCAAATCCATTTTGAAGAAGGCCAAGGAAGATGCCGAACACTTGTTGCAGGAATCGAATGCCCGAATTGAAAACACCATCCGCACCATCAAGGAAGCGCAGGCGGAAAAGGAACGTACCAAACTGGCCCGCCAGGAATTGAGCGACTTCAAGGGACAGATAGACGAAATAGAAAAGCAGAACAACGAGGACAAGATTGCCCGCAAAATGCAACAATTGCTCGAAAAGCAAGAACGCAAGAAGGACAAGAAGAACAAGCCTCAAGCAGCTGCTACCCCTACCCCAAAACCAGCTGAACCGAAAGTCAAGCCGATTGAAAAGGGAAGCATCGTAAAAATCAAAGGACAGACTGGCGTGGGCCAAGTGCTCGACATCAGCGGAAAGAATGCCATCGTCCAGTTCGGCATGATCAAGACCAATGTCAAGATAGACCGATTGGAGCATACGGATGCACCAATCCAGAAATCGAATGCAGCCACCAGCTTCGTGAGCAGCAAGACACAAGACCATGTATACGAAAAGAAGTTGGAATTCAAGCAGGACATCGACGTGCGAGGCATGCGAGGAGACGAAGCTATCCAAGCCGTAACCTACTTCATCGACGATGCCATCTTGCTTGGTATCAGCCGAGTACGTATCCTTCACGGTACCGGAAACGGTATCCTCCGCACCTTGATACGCCAATATTTGGCAGGAGTACCTGGAGTGGCTCACTATCAGGACGAGCATGTACAATTCGGTGGAGCCGGAATTACCGTGGTCGATTTGGATTAAATTTATAAATAATAGATTACTATTTTTATGTTCACATAAATTGTCATTCAGAGCGAAGCGAAGAATCTCGAGTACATCAAAGTGGGTGTTCCCGAGATCCTTCCTCCCTTCGGTCGTCTGGATGACAGAATGTACTGGTAAGTAATAATTCCCGAAGGGGGATTAAACTACCAAGACTTGCGGAACTTGAAAAAATTACCTATCTTTGCCCAAAAGCAAAACCTTTATTATTAATATATGAAATCATTAAAAGAACTATATCGCATCGGCATCGGCCCATCGAGCAGCCACACCATGGGTCCGCGCAATGCTGCCGAACAGTTTCTGGCCAGACATCCGGAAGCCAAGTCATTCGAAGTAACCTTGTACGGCAGCTTGGCTGCTACAGGCAAGGGGCACATGACCGACAGAGCCATCCTCGATACCTTGGAACCGCATGCACCCGTGAACTTGAAGTGGGAACCTCAGTTCTTCTTGCCATTCCATCCTAATGGCATGATCTTCAAGTCGAAGAATGAACATGGTAAGGTAACCGACGAGTGGACCGTGTACAGTGTGGGCGGTGGTGCCTTGGCAGAAGAAGGCGACAACACACTGGCTTCGCCGGACATCTACGACATGACCACCATGAGCCAAATCTTGAATTGGTGCGAGCGTACTGGCCGCAGCTATTGGGAATATGTACAACAATGCGAAGATCCGGATATTTGGGATTACCTCCACGAAGTATGGAAGACCATGCAGGAAGCTGTTGAACGCGGATTGGAACAAGAAGGTGCCTTGCCTGGACCTCTGAACCTTCGTCGTAAAGCTGCTACCTATTATATTAAGGCCAACGGATACAAGGACAACTTGAAATCTCGCGGATTGGTATTCTCGTATGCATTGGCAGTAAGTGAAGAAAATGCATCAGGCGGTAAGATTGTAACTGCTCCTACTTGCGGTTCGTGTGGTGTGGTACCTGCTGTACTCTATCACTTGAAGAAAAGCCGTGACTTCAGCGAAATGCGTATGTTGCGTGCGCTTGCTACAGCTGGTTTGGTGGGTAACATTGTGAAACACAACGCTACCATCTCTGGTGCAGAAGGCGGTTGTCAAGCCGAAGTGGGTGTAGCTTGCTCCATGGCAGCTGCTGCAGCCAGCCAATTGTTCGGTGGTAGCCCGGCACAGATTGAATATGCTTGCGAAATGGGATTGGAACACCACTTGGGTATGACTTGCGACCCTGTATGCGGATTGGTACAGATTCCATGTATCGAACGTAATGCTTATGCGGCTGCCCGTGCACTTGACTCGAACATCTACTCGGCATTTACCGATGGTACACACCGCGTATCGTTCGACAAAGTAGTGCAAGTAATGAAACAAACCGGCCACGACCTTCCTTCTCTCTACAAGGAAACAAGTACCGGCGGTTTGGCAAAGGACTACAAACAAATGGAATAAAAAATAAAGGAGGCCGAGGCCTCCTTTATTTTTTATTCCATTTGTTCTTCCAAAAAAGTCATCTCACCCATGTCTTCGTCTTTCGAAATGGAAAGTCGCCCATCCTGAGTTACTACCAACACGAAAGGTATATACAAGTCCGTCATCGGATAGCTGACACTGGCAGCCAATGTTATTTCCTTCTTCTCTGCCGTACGGACATCATCGAAAACCAATCCTTCTAACACAGAACGCTTCAGGTACTTAGCAGGCAAGTTACTTGCGAAATCATTCTTCGTAAAAGTCTTCTCGAATAAAGTCGTTCCATTGTCGCGGGTAATCTTCACCTTAATACTATTATCCACAAACATGCCCATATGGCTTTTTACATGTGGCAAATTGTCATCCGGCGTACGGTCTACCGACAAACGGAACTTCTTGCCCTTACATTCTATATCCTGAGTAATACGGGAAACCTGCATGCGTTGCAAACCGGAATTTTCGTCCACACTTTCAAGTTGGAACATGCGTTGCGTTTCTTCCTTAGAATCTTTTTTATTACTTCCGCAGCCTGTCAATATTCCCATCAACAGGACTGCCACTAAATAAATCTGCTTCATTTAAATCAATTTAACGGGGCAAAGTAACAAAAACTGCTTTTTATATGCAAATAAACACCCTATAAAAAGCGAAAACCGGACAATATCACATCGGCCGGCTTCATGAGAAAACTAAAAACTAAACTAAATTACATATATATGACTAACGAAAACAGAAAAGGTTTAATGAAGGATGAGAAAAATTAAAGAAATTCCAAATTCCCCTCTTGAGAGGGGTTAGGGGTGTGTGAAAGACATCAAGCAAATGGATACTGACACACCCCCTTCCCCCTCTCAAGAGGGGAGACAATTATTTTAAAGCTGATTCTAAAAAAGAGGGAAAATATTAGTATAAGAAACATTTTTTACTTACTTTTGCCGCTCGACTAATAAAATGAAAGAATATGAGCACTAAACAGAAAAGATTTATCTTGCCAGAAGACGAAATTCCTAAATTCTGGTACAACATACAGGCAGATATGGTAAACAAGCCAATGCCGCCATTGAATCCGCAAACCAAGGAACCGCTGAAACCGGAAGATCTTTATCCACTCTTTGCCAAGGAACTTTGCCATCAGGAGTTGGATATGGAGAATGCTTGGATTGAAATTCCTGAAACCGTTCGCGAATATTATAAGTATTGGCGTTCTACTCCGTTGGTTCGTGCCTACGGATTGGAAAAGGCATTGGGTACTCCGGCACACATCTACTTCAAGAACGAAAGTGTCAGCCCTATCGGTTCGCACAAGTTGAACTCGGCCATTGCACAGGCTTATTATTGTAAGGAAGAAGGTGTGAGCAATGTCACAACCGAAACCGGTGCCGGCCAGTGGGGTGCTGCCCTCTCGTATGCAGCTAAGGTATTCGGTTTGGAAGCTGCGGTTTACCAAGTGAAGATCAGCTACAACCAGAAGCCATACCGCCGTAGCATCATGCAGACATTCGGTGCACAGGTTACTCCTTCACCATCCATGTCTACCCGTGCCGGTAAGGATATCTTGACCAAGCAACCGAACCACCAGGGTTCACTCGGTACAGCCATCTCCGAAGCTATCGAATTGGCACGTACTACACCTAATTGTAAATATACCCTCGGTTCGGTATTGAGCCACGTTACGTTGCACCAGACCATCATCGGTTTGGAAGCTGAAAAGCAGATGGAAATGGCAGGCGAATATCCGGATATCGTGATTGGCTGCTTCGGTGGTGGTTCCAACTTCGGTGGTATCTGCTTCCCATTCATGCGCCATACCATTAAGGAAGGCCGCAAGACACGCTTCATTGCTGCTGAACCTTCTTCTTGCCCGAAGCTTACTCGCGGTAAGTTTGAATACGACTATGCCGACGAAGCCGGTTATACTCCACTCCTCCCGATGTATACCCTCGGCCACAAGTTCGCACCAGCCAACATCCATGCGGGTGGTTTGCGTTTCCACGGTGCCGGTGTCATCGTTTCGCAATTGCTGAAGGATGGTTTGATGGAAGCTATGGACTTGCCTCAATTGGAAACTTTCGAGTGCGGTTGCTTGTTTGCACAGAGCGAAGGTATCATTCCGGCTCCGGAATCTTGTCACGCCATTGCAGCTGCCGTTCGTGAAGCCAAGAAGTGCATCGAGACAGGCGAAGAAAAGGTAATCCTCTTCAACCTCTCTGGCCACGGCCTCATCGATATGGCTTCGTACGACCAATATTTCGCCGGTAACTTGGTAAACTATGAGTTGAAGGACGAAGATATTGAAAAGAATTTGGGACAGATTTGATACAGGAAATTATTGAAACAGAAGAATCATCCCCCTTGCGAAGGGGGCCAGGGGGATGTTCCTTTCGCTTGGTCACAAAAGTATAACAAATGAAACATCCCCCTATCCCCTTCATAAGGGGGATAAAAGTATAAAACCACCTCTCAAGAGGAGAATTTATAGGTAAAACCACAATAAAACACTTTTTTTGAAACTTTTTTCGAAAAACATTTGGAGGTTTCAAAAAAACTCCCTACCTTTGCATCGCAATTGAGAGGGAAACCCACAAGAGCGACTAAGTTGGTCCGTTCGTATATCGGTTAGTACTCAAGATTTTCATTCTTGCAAGGGGGGTTCGATTCCCCCACGGACTACGTAAAGTGGATGTGTTTAAAAGCGCATCCACTTATTTTTTTTAGGCACAGATTACACGGATTGCACGGATAAAGTTTATGTAAGCATACACTAAAGACCGTGTTAATCTGTGTAATCCGTGCCTAATTTATAATAATACACTCTCCTCTCTTTTTATGTATATTAGGATTTTACCTAAAAATACTTTCGCTCGCAATGAAAAATATTCAAGTAAACTTGATATTTCTCGCTCGCTTATCCGTATCTTTGCTTCCCAGAAAACTTAATCAATACTCATTATGAAAAGAACATTCAGCGCAGTATGCATCTGCCTTTTGGCTTGCCTCGGCTTGCAAGCCGCTCAAGTGGATACCCTCATGGTACGTAGCGAAAGTATGAATAAAGATATCAAGGTAGTGGCAGTCCGCCCCGACAAAGCCTTGAAAAGCGAGAAATGTCCGGTAATCTACCTCCTCCATGGATATAGCGGTAAAGCCAAGACATGGCTCGACGTCCGTCCTGACCTGCCGGAAATAGCCGATCGCGATGGAATCATCTTCGTTTGTCCCGATGGTAATCACGACAGTTGGTATTGGGACAGCCCGGTAGTACCGGAGAGCCGCTATGAAACCTTCATCTCCAAGGAATTGATTGAATATACCGACAAGAACCTGAATGCTATCTCCGACCGTAGCAAGCGTGCCATTACCGGCCTCAGCATGGGTGGACATGGTGCCATGTGGAATGCCATCCGCCACCAAGATGTGTTCGGAGCAGTAGGTACTACCAGCGGAGGTATGGACATCCGTCCTTTCCCAAACAATTGGGGCATGAAAAAGTACCTCGGCGAGCGTGACGAAAACCTCGAAGTATGGAATAACCACACAGTCATTAACCAACTCGACCGATTGAAAGATGGTGCATTGGCCATCATCATCGATTGTGGTGTAGATGATTTCTTCTTCGGCGTGAATAAAGCGGTACACGAACGCCTCCTCCAACAGAAAGTGGGCCATGACTTCATCGCTCGTCCGGGAGCACACAATAGCGCTTATTGGAACAATTCCATCGGCTATCAAATCAAATTCTTCAAGAAGTACTTTGAAAAGGAATAATACTTGAATACCCTTATGAAACGAGCATTCAGCACAATATGCATCTTCTTTTTGGCTCTCCTTGGTTTGCAAGCAGCCCAAGTGGACACCTTATTGGTGCATAGCGAAAGTATGAACAAGGACATCAAGGTATTGGCAATCCGTCCCGACAAGGCATTGAAAGGCGAACAATGCCCAGTGATATACCTATTACACGGATGCACCGACAATCATGAAAAATGGTTGAAGGTACGTCCTGACCTGCCGGAAATAGCCGACCGAGAAGGCATTATCTTCGTTTGTCCCGACGGAGGTTACGATAGTTGGTATTGGGATAGTCCGATTGTCAAAGAATACTGCTATGAAACGTTCATTTCCAAGGAACTGATAGCATATACGGATGCAAACCTTTCCAGCATTCCAGACCGTAGCAAGCGCGCCATCACCGGCCTCAGCATGGGCGGACATGGTGCCATGTGGAATGCCATCCGCCATCAAGATGTGTTCGGTGCCGCGGGTTCTACCAGCGGAGGGCTTGACATCCGCCCTTTCCCAAACAATTGGGGCATGAAGAAGTACATCGGCGAACGTGATGAGAACTTCGATGTATGGAACAACCATACGGTCATCAACCAACTCGACCGACTCAAAGACGGTGATTTGGCTATCATTATAGATTGCGGTGTCAGCGATTTCTTTTATGGTGTAAACAAGGCCGTACACGAACGTCTTCTCCAACTGAAGATAGGACACGATTTCATAGCTCGTCCGGGAGGTCACAACAACACCTATTGGAATAACTCCATCGATTATCAGATCAAGTTCTTCAAGAAATATTTTGATAAGGAATAACAATATAAGGATTTCAAACAAACGGATACCATCGACCCAACGGCTCTTCACTTTGCGACAGGTAGCACTGATTTTCGAGCACTTGGAAGAGCCATAAAAAAAGACCTTTTAAAAACGCTTAGACATTTGAAGTAAAACGCTTAGGAGTTTTGATCAAAACGTCTAAGCGTTTTTGTCTAATCCCCTAAAGGTGACACCCGTGACACTTGTGACACCCTTTTCATAACATATATACGATATAATACATAAACTAAAATAATTTATATATAGTATACATAGAATATATAAAAGTTAGAAAACAGGTGTCACCAATTTCAAAACGGTACCCCAACTTATTCAACAACATTCCACCTTGGTAGCGCAAAGATGTGCCTTCAGCTCCATTTTAACCACACCCTGCACATTGGCCAAGACGTACACCTCGAAAGTCCCTGTAAGTATGAAAAGGAATAGATTAGAGAAGCAATCTATTTGATTTTCGACTATGATTGAATCAATAAAATCCAGTAAACCAGGAGTCTTTAATCTTCTTTAACATCCTTCTTCACTTACAATTACGAATTTTTCGTACTTTTACACAAAATTCGTAATACACTTATTTTTAATCTATAAACTAGCAAAACATGAAACACACAAAAGAAATGAGAACCAAAGTTTTCTTATTATTCATCAGCCTTGTCTGCCTGTGCACCATGACAGCACACGGACAATACATTGTCGCTGTGGGAGGAGGAGACCCGGAAAGCAAGGTAGAAAAAAGAGATACGCTTGCCTTATGCGACATACAAGTGAAGTATGAATTGAAATTCATGCCCGACACGCTGAAGCGCGACCAGTACAAGACCCAAATCATGCTGCTTCGCATGAGCAATCAGGGTATCTCAACCTATATGGAATATGGCAAATTCAGATCCGACTCCGTCATCTATGCCAATACCCATAACGGAAAAGTCAAACTTAGCATTACCAATAAGGCCATCAGTTACAAGACAAAAGCACGTGATTACATCACAATCGCCAAGTCATGGCCCGATAAGAATAAAATACTGGTTCGGGAATTGATAGGACTTGACGGAACGTTCTACTATACAGAAGACAAGCCCGACTTCGGTTGGCAAGTCGATTTCAGCCAAACGAAAGAAGTGGCAGGCTACCATTGCCATTCGGCAAAGGGAAGTTATGCCGGAAGAGACTATCAGGCATGGTTTACCACCGACATACCTATCAGCAATGGTCCTTGGCTGTTCTGCGGACTGCCCGGCTTGATATTGGAAGTCTCATCACTCGACGAAGAGTTCTTCTATACGTGCATGTCTATCCAAGAAGGAACAGGAATGGTAACACTAAGAAGTTTGGAGTCGGCATTCAAGACCACCCGCGAGAGATTCCTGAAAGCCAAGGAACGATACAAGATCAATCCAACTGCCGGAATAGCGGCTATGGTCGATGCAGGAAAGTTACAAACCACCATGAACCTTAAAAAACAAAAACAACGTGCTTACAATCCGCAAGAAAAATATTAGTATTCTGTGCCTTCTGTTGGTATGGAACAACTTCATGACTTTAGGACAAACGGTGATTTCGGGAACCATCCGCGAAGCATCGGGCAGGAAAATCATGCCCGAAGTGGTCTGTATGCTTACCGATGCATCGGGAAAAACGATGCTTGACTATGGCTTCACAGACAAGGAGGGCAAATTCAGCCTCCGCACGACCCACAAAGGCGATTCCCTCATCCTAACCACAAGGATGATGAGTTACCGCAGCGTAACCCTCCGACTTCCCAACCGAAGCCTTGAGAAAGACATCCTGATGCAGGACGAAAACTTCAAGCTGAAGGAAGTGGTAGTAAAAGCTGATCCTATCACCCAGCATGGAGACACCATCAATTACAATGTGGCATCACTGAAGAGTGCGAAAGACGTGGCTATCGTGGATGTCATCAAGAAGCTTCCCGGTGTAGAAGTGAGTGAGAGCGGAAAGATTTCGTATCAAGGCAAGGCCATTAACAAGTTCTATATAGAAGGAATGGACTTGCTGGGGGGTAAATACTCCCTGGCCACATCCAGTGTACCCGTAGATGCCGTGGCAAGCATCCAAGTTTTGGAAAACCATCAGCCTATCCGGGCATTGGAAGAAACACAACTTTCCGAACGTGCTGCCATGAACCTGAAACTGAAGAAGGACAAGAAGTTGCGCCCTGTGGGGCAGGTGGAATTGGGAGGCGGTATCAGCGATGAGCATTTCAAGTACATCGGTGCCCTGTCGGCTCTCCAATTGAGCGACAAGGCACAGAGCATGTTGACCCTGAAAACCAACAACAGCGGTACCCAGTTGGCCAACGAACTCATTGAGCATACTTACCAAGGAGGTGACATCTTCAACACACAATCCTACAACCCTACCCCATTGGTTAGCCCCACTGAAGGCTACCTGCCACCTGTACCTGCCCAAAACAGTATCTTCAACGAATCGTACATGGGCAGTTATAACCAACTGTTCAAGATGAAGAAGGATTGGGAAGTGAAAGTCAACGGAAGTTATGTGGACGAACTGCTGGAAAGCACGCAGAAGGAAACAACCATCTATGATGTAGCAAGCGAGAATCCGATCACAATCGTCAGCAACCTGGCCTCGGAGAATCATCACCGACAAGGGAACCTCTCTTTCAACATTACCCGGAATGCTCCCAAGCAATACGTGAACAATCAGTTCCGATTGACGGGTGACTGGTCGGAAGCGCATGCACTTTTGAAAGGAACCAACCCCAGTCTTCAAGACTTTGAGCAACCGTTCTACTTGTTGGAAAACAAACTGACTTACCTCGGAAAGCGTTTTGCTTTGCGTTCGTTCGTCCGCTACCAGAACCAACCGCAAGAGGTTTGTTTTACTAACGGAGATTCGTTGATGCAGACACAGGTAAGGAACGAAAAGCTTTTCCATACGAACAACGACATCCAATGGAATCTTTTCTTCGGTTCATCGGAATTGTCATTCACCACCGGCTTCCAGTTGGAGACCAACCGGATGCGCTCGGCTATGGACAAAGTACCCGATTTCTTGCTTGACTCTACCACTCACTCTAAATGGAACTACCTGCAAACAAGTGTGTATGTAAAGCCTTCGTATACTTATAAAGGTAAAGGATATAGCTTTACATTCACCGTCCCCATGTCCTGGCAAAAGACCGAAGCCGAGAAGCAGGCATCGGGCAAGCAGACATTCAACCATTTGATATGGATGCCTTCTGCCCGATTCTATTGGAAGTTTCATCCGTTCTGGGAGTTCATCGCATCGGGCAGTTACAAGCGGTTGCCTTCATCGTATGAAAACCTGAACGATACCTATCATTACAAAAACCGTAACTTGTTGCAACGGGGGATCGATGAATTGGGTATGAACGAACAGATGCAAGGGTCGTTGAACCTCTATTACCGGAATCCGTTCCATGCCCTTTGGAGCCGTTTGAATGTCATATATACCCAAAACAAATCAGATTTGATAAGTGGTTATGACTTCATAGGCACTCAACGCATCAACACTTGGCACATGGCTGACCGTTCGTACAAACAAATCAGTGTAAACGCCAATGTAGGGAAAATCGTGGATGCCATCAGTACCAATCTGAGTGCAAACGTGAATTACTCGCACACATTGCATACGCTTTATCAGCAGGGTATGCTCAGCAATGTCCGTACCAACCAAATGTCCATGATGCTTACCTCGAACACTCGCCTAACTTCCTGGTGGGATTGGGAAGTGCAATGGCTCAGTTCCTTCTCGCACAACAAGGGATATGAAACATTATGGAATCATAAGTTGGGTACCAATATGACCTTCTCGGCCGGTAAATGGTCGTTCATCCCCAAGCTGGATTACACCCGCAACCAAATGGATGCCGAGCATTTCAAGAATGCAGCCTTGCTTCATGCCACCATGCGATACAAACTGAAGATGTGGAGCTTCGACTTGGAATGCCACAATCTGCTGGACACACAAGAATATGTAATCCGCTCATTCAACGGAATCAATCAATACGACCAACTCTATATACTTCGTCCAAGACAAATAATGGGAAAGGTCCGGTTCATGTTCTGACAACAAAACACAACAGATCCCCCAAAGAAAGATATATAAATAACCTTCTTTGGGGGATTATTCATGAATATACAATCATTCTTCCTTCCGCATACTGAACTCGCACCCGCAATACCGCTGATTGTAGAAATCGTATTCCTTAATAATGGCAATACGGCGTTCGCTCAATCCTCCCTTGCGCCAGTTCTGCTCCCACCAAATGACATCGGGATAGTGCGATGTGGCAAAATGTCCGGCTTCGTTGATTTGCTCCAAGCTCTTCCAACGACTGGAAGCAAGCGTAGTGGTGATTACCTTGATTCCTCGCTCGTGAGCATAACGGGCCGTATCGAGCAAGCGCATCTTGAAGCATCGAAGACATCGGCCTCCTCGCTCAGGCTCATTCTCCATTCCCTTGATATGGCATAGCCAATCCTCGTGATTATAGTCGGCATCGATGATTTCCAAGCCGAGAGATTGGGCATATCGGGTACATTCGTCCTTGCGGATGTTGTACTCTTCAAGGGGATAGATATTGGGATTGCAATAATAGATGACGGGGGTAATGCCATGCTGCATCAGACACTCGATGATAGCCGACGAGCAAGGGGCACAACAAGTATGGAGGAGCACTTTATCGGCTCCTCCAGGTACTTCGAGTTGGAATTTCTTCTTTTTCATGCATTAAAACGGGAACAACAACGGCAATACGAATACCATCACGATACCCATGATAATCTGCAACGGCAAACCGACCTTGATGTAATCCATAAAGGTGTATTGACCGGCAGGCATCACCAAGGCATTAGGTGGTGTAGAGAACGGCGATGCAAAACACATGCTGGCTCCTACCGCTACGGCAAAGAGGAACGGAGTAGGGTTTGCCCCAATCTGCATGGCACTATTCATGGCAATCGGTGCCAAGAGGACCGCAGTAGCCGTATTGCTGATAAACATAGTCATGAGCGAAGTAGTGAAGTAAATACCTGCCATCAAGGCGAAAGGTCCATAAACACCCAAACCGCTTACCAATGTATTCGAGATATATTCAGATGCACCGGTCTTTTCCAATGCCATCGACATCGGCATCATGGCTGCAATAAGCACGATACTTTCCCAATTGATGGTCTTATAAGCAGCTTCCACGTTGCGGAAACATCCGGTGAGAACCATCAAGAGACCGGCAATGATAACCGCCGTAACCGGTGCCACAGGGATGAAATCGAACACCATCATGCACACCATCAAGACCATGATAGCAGCTGCAATCGGAGCCTTGTAGTCGAGTGTAACCTTGGCAGCTTCGGCCAATGGCTGACCCAAAACCACCCATTCGGTATCATCATGACTGAGGCGGTCAATGTTCGCCCATGTACCTTGTACCAAGAGTACATCGCCACTATGCATACGCTCTTCACCCAAATTGTGCCAAATGTATTCGTTATTGCGACGGATACCCAGGACATTGACATTAAACTTGGCACGGAAACCACATTCCTGCACCGTCTGGTTAATCAACTTGGAAGAAGGCATCAAGACGATTTCGGCAATACCAATGTCGTAGAAGTCGAGCGACTTACCTTCCTTATCCTTTTCTTGAGAAGCATTATTCATTTGAGCCTCAAGCTGATAAGCAATTGCAAACTGTTCCACAAGCTCAGCAGTACCACGTACATAAAGCACATCGTCTACCTGGAGCTTAATATGCGGAGAGGTAATTTGCTGAGGAGCATTCCCCTTCAGAATGCGGGATTGAGCAGATTCATTCTTATTACGACGCACCTCGATGATGTTCAAGCCATACTTACGGCGTACATCGAGTTCCACGATGCTCTTTCCCTTCAAGAGCGAAGTATTGAGCACTTTGAGGCGATAGAGATTATCGAGTCCGTATTCCTTCACAAGTTCGTTCAATGACTTGCCCGACTGGCCTTTCTTACCATCCTTACCCCCCTTATTGGACAAGAACCACTTGGTAAGCGGAAGCAATACGATGGTACCTACCGTTACACAGATAAGACCGACCGGGAAGAATGAGAAGAACGAAAGTCCGTCAAAGCCACCGGAAACCAACTGTTCGTGAATGACCAAGTTAGGCGGAGTAGCAATCAACGTAAACAAGCCCATACTGCTGGCAAAAGCCAAAGGCATGAGCAAACGGCTGGCATTCAAATTGGCACTGGCTGCCAAACTCACCACGATAGGAAGCATCAAGGCTACCGTACCGGTATTACTCACAAAACCACCGATGCCGGCAGTTACCAACATCACCAACAAGAAAAGTCGGGTTTCGCTTTTACCCGCTAACTTCAGGATGCGGGAACTGATCATCTTGGCCAAACCTGTCTGGAAGATGGCACCACCCACCACAAACAGACCAACCATCATGATCACCACCGAATTGGAAAAGCCAGACAAGGCTTCGGCTGGAGTCAGAATCTGGAAAACCAGGAGTGCACACAAGGCACACAAGGCGACAATGTCCGAACGGACTTTACCATTGGCAAACAAGGCCGCCGAAATAACGAGAATAGCAATAGTTATCCACATAAAATGTATCTAATATTTAATTTGGGTACAAAATTAGCAAAAATAAGGTTGCGTTTCTTCGCCTTACCCCATTAAATTATTACTTTTGTACTACGATTAAACAAATATTAAGCAAAATGATGAAAGATACGGCTACAGAACGTGCTTACTTGGGTAACTCAATGGAAAACCATTTGGGCATCGTCTTCTTACCTACCGACCCGGATGGAACCACTCATGCCGAAATGCCGGTAGACCATCGCACATGCCAACCTTACGGAACCTTGCATGGCGGTGCATCGTTGGCTTTGGCCGAATCCTTGGCAGGATATAGCTCATGGGCCTATTGTGCGCCCAACGAAATACCTTTCGGCATGCAGGTAAACGGCAACCACATTGCTCCCGTGAGAGTGGGTAACAAAGTGCATGCCACCGGTAAATTGGTACACAAAGGCAGCACCACACACATTTGGGATGTAACCATCACCACGCCCGAAGGGAAGCTGGTAGCCAGCATCAGAGTAGTAAACTACATCGTGAGAAAGAAATGAAATTGCCCGAACAATATACTCACCGACTGATAGACGCCCTCACCCGAAGTTCCTTCAGTTTTGCCCTCTACCGCTTGCCGTGGACGGACGAATGTTATTTCATCCTCCAGACAACAGGAGAAGCAGACAAGCTGAACGACATCAGCGAACTGAACGGACGGAAAGGCTTCATCATGGCTCCTTTCCAGCAAACAGAAGAGCATCCGTTGGTACTTATCCGCCCCGAAGTGACTGCTTACGATTGGCCTGAAATCACACAAGCGCTCACCTCATTGGAATGTGCTGACGAGATTCTTGCATCCAAGGGAGCACATACGGAAGCCTTGCCAACACTGAACGAGCAAGAACGCTACGACCGGTATTATGCCGCTTTCCGTCGGTTTATCGAACCATTAGAAAAAAAGAAATTCCAGAAGCTGGTGCTCTCGCGTCCGGCATTCTGCCCTACGGATGACACTTTGTCACCCTTGGAAATCTTCGTGAAGGCTTGCAATGCCTATCCACGAATGATGATTTATTTGTGCCACACTCCTACCACCGGTACTTGGTTGGGAAGCACACCCGAAATCTTGCTTAGCGGACAGGCTCAAAGCTGGAAGACCGTAGCCTTGGCCGGTACCTTGCCCATCGAGAACGATGTGGAACCTACCGAATGGAGTGCTAAGAATCAGCAAGAACAAGCATTGGTGGCCGAATATGTACGCAAAATCATCAAGAAGCACGGACGGAAGATGATTGAGAAAGGGCCTTATACGGCTCGTGCCGGTCAGTTGGTACACCTGAAGACCGACTTCCTCTTCCAACTGAAGGAAACAGATTACTTGGGTGACTTGCTGAAAGAGCTTCACCCTACCCCAGCCGTATGCGGATTACCGAAGGAAGAGGCCTACCAGTTTATCATAGAGAACGAAGGATACGACCGACGATATTATTCGGGATTCATCGGATGGATGGATCCGGACGGACAAACCGACCTCTATGTAAACCTGCGATGCATGGAAATCCGTTCTTCGCAAGCCAAGCTTTATGCCGGTGGCGGTATTCTGCCTTCATCGGAAGTGCGTTCGGAATGGGAAGAGACCGGAGAAAAAATGAAAACGATGAGAAATATCTTATAAGACAATGTATTCAGACAAGAAAAGCATATTGCAACTGGCTGCCTTGCTAAAGGCACATGGCGTGCGGAAGGTGGTACTTTGCCCCGGAAGCCGTAATGCTGCCATTGTGCAGACACTTGCCCACATTGAGGATTTTACTTGCTACTCCATCACAGACGAACGGAGTGCAGGATTCTTCGCCATCGGACTTTCCCTTCAAGGTGGCGGACCGGCTGCTGTATGCTGTACCTCAGGTTCGGCATTGCTCAATTTGCATCCAGCCGTGGCCGAAGCCTTCTACCAACAGATTCCATTGATTGTGATTTCAGCCGACCGACCAGCAGCTTGGATTGGACAGATGGATGGACAGACACTTCCACAGCCCAATGTATTCGGCTCGCTCGTGAAGATGTCGGTCAACCTTCCCGAAGTGCAGACGGAAGAGGATGAATGGCATTGCAATCGCTTGATCAATGAAGCTATCCTCGAAACCACTCATCATGGCAAGGGTCCGGTGCATATCAATGTGCCTATCTCCGAGCCTATCTACCGATTCACGGTCAAGGAGTTGCCCGAAGTGCGTGTCATCACCCGCTACCAAGGGTTGAATGTGTACGACCGTGACTATAAAGAGCTGATACAGAGACTGAACGAATGCAACAAACGCATGGTGGTAGTGGGACAGATGAACCTTATCTACGAATTCGACAAGAAGTTCATCAAGCCACTTTCGAAGAATTTCGCTTGGCTTACCGAGCATTTGAGCAACCGCACCATTCCTGCCTTGCCTATCAAGAATTTCGATGTGGCCATCTCTGGCATGGATGAAGAACGCCAAGAACAAATGCGTCCGGACTTGCTCATTACCTACGGCGGACACATCGTATCGAAACAACTGAAAAAATACCTCCGTACCCATAAGCCCAAGGAACATTGGCACATCACACCCGATGGCAAGGTGGCCGACCTCTTCGGATGCCTTACCACGGTTATCGAAATGGACCCGTTTGAGTTCCTGGAAAAGATAGCTTTCATGCTCGACAACAAGCCTACAGCCTATCCGATGATGTGGGAAAACTGGTGCAAGATATTCCCGGCTCCGGCATTGCCTTACTCGCAAATCAGCGTAACGGGCGACTTGATTCAAGCACTCCCGGCTCCTTGTGCCTTGCATTTGGCCAATAGCTCTACGGTACGCTATGCCCAACTGTTCCCGCTTTCCAACCAAGTGGAGGTGTGTTGCAACCGTGGGGTGAATGGTATCGAAGGCTCCTTGTCGAGTGCCATCGGCTATGCTGCTGCATCGGACAAGCTGAACTTCATCATCATTGGTGACTTGAGCTTCTTCTACGACATGAATGCCTTGTGGTGTCCGCACATCGGCAACCACATTCGCATCCTCTTGCTGAACAACGAGGGAGGCGAAATTTTCCATACCCTTCCTGGTATGGACAAAGCCGGAAACACCTCCCGCCAATTCATTACTGCCGAACATCAAACTTCGGCCAAGGGTTGGGCAGAAGAACGGGGCTTCTTCTATCAGCAAGCCAGCAATGCCGAAGAGTGGCAAGAGGCTTTGAAGGTGTTTGCATCGCCAGAGGAATATCCACAACCGATGTTGCTCGAAGTCTACACCGACAAGAGCGAAGATACCCGATTGCTTAGAGAGTATTATAAGAGTTTAAAGAAATAAATAAAAATCTCCCCTCTTGAGAGGGGGAAGGGGGTGTGTTAGAAACCAAATTTGTGGATGACTATCACACACCCCTACCCCTCTCAAGAGGGGATTCAAAAACAAACTAATTATGGAAAAAAGAGAATGGAAACCCATTAAGGAATATCAGGACATCTTGTTCGAATTCTATAACGGCATTGCCAAGATAACCATCAACCGCCCTCGTTATCGCAATGCTTTCACCCCGACTACAACTACCGAAATCAGCGATGCACTTTACTATTGCCGTGAGTGTCAAGACATTAACGTGGTGGTATTGACCGGTGCAGGCGATATGGCCTTTTGTGCCGGTGGCGATATGAACGTGAAAGGTCGTGGTGGTTATGTAGGTACAGACGGTGTGCCTCGCCTAAATGTGCTCGATGTACAGAAGCAAATCCGATCGCTTCCGAAGCCGGTGATTGCCATGGTGAATGGTTATGCCATCGGTGGTGGCCACGTGCTTCATGTAGTTTGCGACTTGTCGATTGCTTCAGAAAATGCCATCTTCGGTCAGACAGGTCCGAAGGTAGGTAGCTTCGATGCCGGTTTCGGTTCATCGTACTTGGCTCGTTGCGTGGGTCAGAAGAAGGCTCGTGAAATTTGGTTCCTCTGCCGTCAGTACAATGCACAGGAGGCCCTCGAAATGGGTCTTGTGAATAAGGTAGTACCATTCGACCAGTTGGAAGACGAAGTAGTGACTTGGGCTGAACAGATGATGCAACATAGCCCATTGGCTCTCCGCATGATCAAGGCTGGCTTGAATGCCGAACTCGATGGTCAGGCAGGTATCCAGGAATTGGCCGGCGATGCTACCATGCTTTATTACATGACGGATGAAGCACAAGAAGGTGGTAAGGCATTCTTGGAAAAGCGTAAGCCACGTTTCCAGGATTATCCGAAGTTCCCTTGATTTTTAAACTTCACCACAGATTACACAGAGTTTCACGGAGTTTATAAAGAAAGAATTTTAAGACCTTTTTCCCCTCTTGAGAGGGGTTAGGGGTGTGTGATAAACATCCACGAGAAAAGATTAGAAACACTTACCCTCCGCATCGATTATAACACACCCCCTTCCCCTCTCAAGAGGGGAGAATATTCTCTGTGAAACTTCGTGTTACTCCGTGGTGAAATTAGAGAGAAAACAATGAAAGCAACCATCATCCCCAAAATCCTGCACTTCAAGCAACCGGCAGGCACATCGCGAGGCATTTATATCACCCGAAAAGTATGGTACATCCTCTTGACCGATAGCAACAATCCCAAGCATTTCGGTGTAGGCGAGTGTGCCCCTCTTCCAGCCTTGAGTTGCGACGATGTACCCGAATACGAAGACGTCCTGAAAGAAACTTGCAGACGCTTGGAAGAAAACGCCGAGGCGAAATCTGAAAACGTGGAGGCGTATTTGGAAAACCTCAGCGCCTATCCATCCATCCGCTTTGGTGTGGAAACGGCTTTAGCACACTACCAGGCACAAAGTCTGCAATTTTGGCATACGCCATTCAGTCAGGGAAAAGAAGGTATTCCTATCAACGGACTGATTTGGATGGGCAACTTCGACGAAATGTACCAACGCATCGAGGAGAAGATGAAGCAAGGATTCCGATGCATCAAACTGAAAATCGGGGCTATCGATTTCGAGAAGGAATTGGAACTGCTGGCTCACATCCGCCAACATTTCTCGCCCGAACAAATCGAACTGCGAGTGGATGCCAATGGTGCTTTCTCGCCTACCGATGCGCTTGAAAAGTTGAAACGACTCTCTGAATATCAGCTTCATAGCATCGAACAACCTATCCGTGCCGGACAGTGGGAAGAAATGGCCAAGCTTTGCGAACAGACACCATTCCCCATTGCTTTAGATGAGGAACTGATTGGAGTAAACGACCGCCCAACGAAAGAAGCCTTGCTCGATACCATCCGTCCGCAATACATCATCTTGAAACCTTCGCTTCATGGAGGTATCGGTGGTTCGGAAGAATGGATCAAGTTGGCTGAAGAACGAGGAATCGGCTCATGGGTAACATCGGCTTTGGAATCGAACATCGGTTTGAATGCTATTGCCCAATGGACGGCTACCCTTAACCCTACCCTTCCGCAAGGTCTCGGTACCGGCATGCTCTTTACGGATAATATCGACTATCCGCTTCATATTGAGGGGGATTGCTTATGGTATTATCCGGAGGAAAAGGAGCCGGACATTATGAATTGGCTTTAAAAAAATAATGTCATCCAGAGCGAAGCGAAGGATCTCGATTACACAAAGTGGATGCTTCCGAGATTTTTCGGGCGAGCCCTCAACAACTCGTCTTCACTACACTTCGTTTCGTTCTGAATGACAAAAGGCAAACTTATGACACAACAAGAATTCCTTCAAGACCTCGAAGCCTTCTTGCAAGAATGGCAGAACGATGAACCGACGGTATGGGTGCATACCTCCGGCTCTACCGGCACACCCAAGCCTTTGCAAGTAGAAAAGGAACGGATGTGTGCGAGTGCCCGACTCACTTGCTCGTTTCTCGGATTGAAGGAAGGAGATTCGGCACTTCTCTGCATGCCTTTGCAATACATTGCCGGGAAAATGGTGGTGGTACGCTCCCTTGTTGCAGGACTCAGATTGCTTCCGGTAGCTCCTTGCGGACATCCGCTGAAGGACTTGACTGAGATTCCTACCTTTGCAGCCATGATTCCAATGCAGGTTTTCAACACCCTACAAGTACCGGAAGAGCGCGCCAAGCTTATGGAAATCAAGCACTTGATTATTGGTGGAGGAGCGATAGACGATGCCTTAGGTAGAGAATTGAAAGATTTCCCGAACCATGTATGGAGCACGTATGGCATGACGGAAACACTCTCGCACATTGCTCTCCGAAGACTGAACGGTGCGGAAGCTTCCGATTGGTACACGCCTTTCGAGAATGTACGCATCCGCTTGAGTGAAGAAAACACATTGATTATCCACGCACCGAGTGTGTGCGCCGAAGAGCTGACGACCAATGATATAGCTGAAATAAACGACGAAGGAAAATTCCGCATCCTTGGCCGGAAAGACAACACCATCAATAGCGGTGGGGTAAAAATCCAAATCGAGCAAGTGGAAGCTGCCTTGAAGAAACATCTGGACATCCCTTTCCAAATTACGGCTCGCAAAGATGCCAAATTCGGTGAAATTGTGGTGCTATTATATAATAAGGTAAAGGAGGAAGCCGATATCCGCCGGATTTGCGAAGAAAAATTACCTGCTTATTGGGTGCCGAAAATGTATCTTCCGGTAGAAGAACTTCCTTTGACGGGTACAGGTAAGCCCGATAGAGCTACGGCACGAAAGTGGGCAGAAAACCATCCCCCATATGAAGGGGACCAGAGGAATATATCTTAAGACCCGCCCAAAGCCTATAAACTCTAAAGCTAATGTAACATCCCCCTACCCCCTTCGCAAGGGGGATTAACCATTTCCTTACCAGAACTTGTTATGTTCTTCGCTATACTCGAAGCCGAAAGCCGCCAATTTCTGTACCAATTCTTCCTTGTCCACGTTCAAATCCTCGCAAAGTGCATCGAGCGAAGGATAAAAATCACGCAATTTCATGTTGATGACGCTGAAAAGCATCATCGGGTCTTGTGGTAAATCCATCATTTTTCTATTTCTCCTATTAAAAACGGCGCAAAGATACAAAAAAGGGAGAAAGTTTTCACTCTCCCCCTATGATTTAGCTTATTTTCGGAATTACTTCTTCAAACCTTTCAAAGCATCCTTCACGCCTTCTACTGCTTCTTTAACGTTTTCTACCTTTTCAGCAGCATCGTTCTTTACAGCTTCAGCTTCTTCAGCCTTTGCAGAAACAGCTTCCTTAGCATCCTTGATCATCTTTTCAAGCTTGCTCAACTGTTCCTTCTGTTCATCAGTCAACTTGTCACCCAACTTAACCAATTCATCGTAAGCAGCCTGCAAATCCTTAACATCAGCTTCCTTAACTGCTTCCTTTGCAGCTTCAACTACAGCTTCTACTGCTTCCAATGTCTTTTCACCAGCTTCTTCAGCCTTCTTTTCACTCTTAGGGCCACAAGCTGTCAAAGCAAATGCAGCCACACACATAAACAATACTTTCTTCATACCTTAAATATATTTATTAAAAACGACGCAAAATTAAAAAGAAAAAGTTAATGCGCCAATGCTTTCACCACTTTTGGCACGAAAAATCACATACTTTCAGCTTTGGCTGTCAGTTTGGCAGACAATTTGGCAGACGATGGACGAAAAAACAGAAAAAAAGCTTCTGGCACGGAATTTGCTCTTAATAAGACGTGCAACGGTGCAGAAATCCTGAAAAACCGGCACGAAAGAAAAGTAACATTATTAAATTAGAGTATAAACAAAAAAACATATTTAAGATTATGGGAAAGATTATTGGTATTGACTTGGGAACAACAAACTCTTGTGTTTCTGTATTTGAAGGTAACGAACCGGTAGTAATCACTAATGCTGAAGGTAAGCGTACAACTCCTTCTATCGTAGCATTTGTAGACGGTGGCGAACGTAAGATCGGTGATCCGGCAAAGCGTCAGGCTATCACTAACCCACAACGCACTATTTTCTCAATCAAGCGCTTCATGGGTGAAAATTGGGATCAAGTACAAAAGGAAATCTCTCGCGTACCTTACAAGGTAGCTAAGGGCGACAACAATACTCCGCGTGTAGACATCGACGGCCGTCTCTACACTCCACAGGAAATCTCGGCTATGATTCTTCAGAAGATGAAGAAGACTGCTGAAGACTACCTCGGACAGGAAGTAACTGAAGCAGTTATCACCGTTCCTGCTTACTTCTCTGACTCTCAGCGTCAAGCAACTAAGGAAGCTGGTCAGATTGCAGGTTTGGAAGTAAAGCGTATCGTGAACGAACCGACAGCAGCTGCTTTGGCTTACGGTATCGACAAGGCCGACAAGGACATGAAGATCGCTGTATTCGACCTCGGTGGTGGTACATTCGATATCTCTATCCTCGAATTCGGTGGCGGTGTATTCGAAGTATTGTCTACAAACGGTGATACTCACCTCGGTGGTGATGACTTCGACCAAGTAATCATCGACTGGTTGGCTCAGGAATTCAAAAACGACGAAGGTGCTGACTTGACTGCTGACCCAATGGCTATGCAACGCTTGAAGGAAGCTGCAGAAAAGGCTAAGATTGAATTGTCTTCTTCTACATCTACTGAAATCAACTTGCCTTACATCATGCCGGTAGGTGGTGTTCCTAAGCACTTGGTTAAGACTTTGACTCGTGCTAAGTTCGAAGCTTTGGCTCACAACTTGATCCAGGCTTGTTTGGAACCATGTAAGAACGCTATGCGTGACGCAGGTTTGAGCAATGCAGATATCGATGAAGTAATCTTGGTAGGTGGTTCTACACGTATCCCAGCTGTTCAGCAATTGGTACAGGATTTCTTCGGTAAGGTTCCTTCAAAGGGTGTAAATCCGGACGAAGTAGTAGCTGTAGGTGCTGC
>JAFYWH010000152.1 GCA_017558175.1 Bacteroidaceae bacterium | reverse complement strand
TGCTGAGGAGCACACCAACCAATACCGTGTGTCAAACCAGAGATGTCCTTGATTTCTTTAGATTTTACCCACTTACCTTCTTCAGGAATTGGAGCTGGTCCATGGTTAGGACCCTTCTTTACAACACACATGTGTTCAACTTCGTGTGAATAAATCATATTCTTTACGTTTTTATTAGTAATAAAAAATAGTTTCGTAAACACAATGAAACGGGCATCAGCACATTTCAGCCACAAAGTTAGCAGTTTTATTCTTTTTTGCAACTTGTTCGTGCTTACTTTTTTAAAAAGTTTTTTCTTTTCGCCGAAAGATGTATCTTTGCCTTAAGAATTAGATGCTTTTTTTATGAAGACTATTAAGATATCGGATGAAGCGCTCCGAAAAGGGGCGGAACAGGGAATGGATGAATTCCTGCAGGTGTTTATCGACAAGTACCTGGAAGTGACAGGTGGAGTGATCAATGCAGAAACCATGCCGTTGCTCAACGGACATCAGCATACATTGTTGGGATATCATTTCCTTCGTGAGGAACTGAACGTGGGTGGATTCGTGCAGTTGATTCAGAACGGTTACGGCCCTTACATATTCGAGAATCCGTTTGCCAAGGCAATGCGCCTCTTCGGCTTGAAGGAGTTCTCGAAGCTGATTTATGCAGCCAAGAAGATTTACGACGAGAACAAGGCCGATTTAGAAAAGGAACGGACAGACGATGAATTCATGGCCATGTACGAGCAGTATGAGGCTTTCGACGATTTGGAAGAAGAATTCATGGAAATGGAAGAATTCGTTACGGCCAAGCTGGCTGAATATGTAGACGAGAATATAGAACTCTTCGGCGAAGTAGAATAAACAATTAGGGGCTTTCATCAAAGCCCCTAATTGTTTTTATAAAAACCATTTCTTGAAATAAGCTACAGCTATCACACTAAGTCCGGATACCAGGCAGATGCCTGAGAACAACAGGCCATATCCGTTGGTAAAGGCTACCGGAGCAAAGGTAATCAAGGCAATCTCTACCGGAGCAACGAACAGGTAGGCCAAGGCATAGCTGTCCAGGCATCGGCTCTTCATCTTCGGGTCTACCACTCGGAGGAGGGCAATACCCATAGCCATGGTTCCGGTAAACCATCCCCAAGTAAAAATCGCTTTCTCGAACCAGCATTCCTTCATCAGTTTCTTGGCCATGACGGCTACATAAATAAAGGTAACTACCAATCCGGAGAGCAGGAGGATAGCCAATGGAACGATGTATTCAATTACCACCGAAATCTTGATGGAGGCGATACCGAAAGCTACCAGATAGTCGGTCATGGAGCCGCTGATGTGACCCACCGTTTGCGGACAGATGGATTCGCTGGCACGAGTCTTGTCGAGTAGTTTCTTGATAATGATACCTACCACGAAAGCACAGCTGAACACCGGCAATTCGAATCCCGGCATGAAGTGTGCAGCCAGTTTGCTCACGCCATATCCACCCAAGGCAATGGCACAGACGATGGCCAAATTGAATGACAAGGAGTCAATGGAGATGGATGAACAAGTACTTTCGCCCATGCTTTCACGTTTCTCCTTCGGGAGCAAACCGGTACGGAGTTCATCGGGAAGGGCGCTATAATCGGCCAAATAAGTGGTCTGTTTCTTCTTGGTTGCCCATTTCACGAATATCAGTCCGAGGATAACGGAAGCCACAATACCGAAGGTGGCAGCCGTCATGGCCAGAGTGAGGATTTCATCGAATCCCAACTGTCCGAAGGCTTGACCGATGGCAGCAGCCGTACCATGTCCGCCACAGAAACCGCTTGGCATGGTGATGCCGAAGGCTGCGCTCAATGGCCAGATTTGGTTGAGTATCAGCAATCCCAACAATCCACCGAATGCCCATTGCAACAACATGCCGGCTTGGGAATAAACCCACATACGGCCAATCTCATGGGTGTTTCCGTTTGACTTCTGCGAGGTCAAAGGAAGTGCACCGAAGATGAATGCAATGAGGATGCCGGCATAGGTTCCGGTTTGGCTGGAGAGGGGGAGAATATTGAATCCGAATGGGCCAAAAGCCAATCCGATGAATCCGGCCAATAGGCTGGGGGGGATGAATAGCTTTTGTATCCAACTGATTTTTACTCGCATCCACTTACCTATTAATAATAATAGGGAGATGATGCCTATGTCTACAAACAAGGTCCAAGGGGTAAATCCTTCCATAAATGTGTTTTTCTTTTTTTGATTAGTTGGCCAAAGGTAGGAATTTATTTTGAAAGTGGAAAATTTGATGAGCCGGGGGGATAAAAAAAGCCCCAACGGAACCGTTGGAGCTTGGGATGTTTATTGTTTTGGATGGATTAATACATGTTTGGAGTAAAGAAATCCTTTACAGCTAACTTGCAAGTACCAACTTCGTTCATAAAGCTACCATCGTAGTCGGTCATAGCCTTCATCACGAGGGTGATGGTATCTGTTTGGAAGTTGTATGCCAAGTTTTCCGGAAGCTTGAAGCTGAATACGCTGGTTGCTTGGCCGGTATGAGTGTCAGACTTGCTGTTGTAGTACAAGTTAAGAGTCAACTTGTTGTTTTCTACATCAATGTCTTCTTCGCTATAGAAAGCATTCATGGCGAAAGCCTTGTATTGGTCGTAGCTGATGGTCATCTGTGCATTTGCATATCCGTTGATAGCCCAAATGTCCTTGTTTACATTGATGAGTCTTTGGTTCTTGGTAACCAATGAGTCCGAAGCTTCTGTCTTGTAGATTGTAGAGAAGGTTGGGATAGAATAGTTGGCATAGTATGATTCGCAGAGAACGATTTCATATGTCTTGCCCTTTTCCAATTCCTTACCGTTTTCAGCTTCAGATGCAAGGTCGAAAGCTACATAAGCACGCTTTACGTTCGAACCGCTCAAGCCCGGCAATACTTGTGTAACGCTGGCAGATGTCGGCTTCAAAGTAGCTCCGAAGTCTGAGTGGAATGTATAACCGAAAACATCGTCTCCAGTGATGGTTACATATGAAGAATAAGTAGGATAACCGCTTTCGTCGCTGCTGTTCATACAAGAAGTGAATGTAAATACGGATGCCAATGCAACCAAAAGTGTGCTAAGTTTCAATGTAGTTTTCATTTTTATTGTACCTATTTTATTTTTACGGTGCAAAAATACATAAAAGAATTGAGTTGGAAGAAAATTTCAAAACTTTTAATATCTAAGTGAAAGAATTTGAATTGCTCTATGTGAAAAGGATATTTTGAAACAACTATGAAGGTATATTCCATTTTTTTTATAACTTTGCAAATTCTCGTATGAACATTTAAAAACTGAATGACATTGAATTATAAGGAATTATTTAACAGAGCCGTTTTGTTGCTCTCTACTCCGGCCAAAGCTTGGGAAGAGATTGCAAATGAGTCTAACCAGAACAAGGTGATGAGTGAATTCGTGTATCCCATGATCGGGTTGTGCGGATTGTCTGTGTTTATCGGTACTTTTATCGGCAATACAGCCGGTGTATCTGCTTTCCAGATAGCCATGACCCGCTGTTGCGCTACTTTCGTGTCTTTGTTCGGAGGTTTTTTCCTGGCATCCTATCTGCTGAACCTTTTGGGAAAGAGCACGTTGGGAAGAGAGGATGAAAAGGAATTGAACCAGCAGTTTGTGGGATATGCCATGGTGGTTACTTTTGCATTGAACATCATCGGTGGTTTGTTCTCCGTATCTCTGTTGCAGTGGATATTCCAGTTCTATACCATTTTTGTGGTGTACGAGGGGGCAAAGACCTTGATGGGCGTGGAAGGCAAATCCCTTACCCGCTATTCGTTGATAGCTTCGGCCATCATTATTCTTTGTCCGGGCTTGATAGGAACTGTTTTTGATAAATTGTCATTAATATTGAACTGATGAAACCAACACCTATTAATATAAAGAACAAGCGGGCTTCGTTCGATTACGAATTCGTAGAGACCTATACGGCCGGTATCGTACTGACAGGTACTGAAATAAAGTCCATCCGTTTGGGTAAGGCCAGCTTGGTAGATACATATTGCTACTTTGTGCGTGGTGAACTTTGGGTAAAGAACATGCACATTGCCGAATATTTCTATGGTTCGTACAATAATCATGTGGCTCGCCGAGAACGCAAGCTGCTGCTGAACAAGAAGGAACTCCGCAAGTTGCTGGATGCTGAAAAGAATCCGGGCTTCACCATTGTACCTACCCGACTTTACATCAACGAAAAGGGTTTGGCAAAATTGGTCATTGCCTTAGCCAAGGGTAAGAAGCAGTACGATAAGCGTCAGTCCATCAAAGAAAAGGACGACCGCAGAGAAATGGACCGTATGTTTAAACGATAACAAGTTATGGCTACTATACAAGAATTGGTTCAAGAGCGTATCCTGATACTGGATGGTGCTCTTGGAACCATGATACAAAAATACAATCTTACAGAAGAAGAATTCCGTGGTGCCCGATTCGTAGAGCAACCCGGACAGATGAAGGGGAACAACGACATTTTGTGTCTGACGGCCCCTCATATTGTACATGACATTCACCGAAAGTATCTGGAAGCTGGGGCAGACATTATCGAAACAAATAGTTTCAATGCCCAGCGTATCTCGATGGGCGACTATCATGTGGAAGACTATTGTAGGGAAATCAACCTGGCTGCTGCCAAGATTGCCCGTGAAATAGCCGATGAATATACAGCCAAGAATCCAGACAAGCCTCGCTTTGTAGCCGGTTCGGTGGGACCTACCAACAAGACTTGTTCCATGAGTCCGGATGTGAACAATCCGGCTTTCCGTGCCATTACATTCGATGAATTGGTAGAGGCTTATCAGGAACAGATGGAAGCCTTGCTCGAGGGTGGGGTAGATACCATTCTGATAGAAACCATCTTCGATTCGCTGAATGCCAAGGCTGCGGTTTATGCTGCTACAGAAGCCATGGACAAGGTGGGCAGACAAGTTCCCTTGATGCTTTCCGTTACGGTATCGGATACTGGTGGACGTACCTTGTCCGGACAGACACTGGATGCTTTCTTGGCATCGGTACAACATGCCCCGATTTTCTCCATCGGGTTGAACTGCTCTTTCGGAGCCAAGCAGCTCAAGCCTTTCTTGAAGCAGTTGGCTGCTCGTGCACCTTATTATATCAGTGCCTATCCTAATGCCGGACTTCCGAACAGCTTGGGTGAATACGACCAGACTCCGGAGGATATGGCTCGTGAGGTGAAGGAGTATCTGGATGAAGGTATGGTGAACATCATTGGTGGTTGTTGTGGTACAACCGAAGCTTACATTGCGAAATATGTTCCGTTGGTAGAGGGGATAAAGCCTCATGTACCTGCTCAGGCTCCGGAAACCTTCCGATTGTCGGGGTTGGAATTGCTCGAACAATCGGCCGAGGTGAAGTTCATCAATGTAGGTGAACGTTGCAATGTGGCCGGTTCCCGTAAATTCCTCCGATTGGTGAATGAAAAGAACTACGAAGAAGCCTTGAGTATTGCCCGCAAGCAAGTAGAGGATGGTGCCTTGGTAGTCGATGTAAATATGGACGATGGCTTGCTGGATGCCAAGGAAGAAATGAAGACCTTCTTGAATTTGATCATGTCCGATCCGGATATTGCTCGTGTACCTATTATGATTGATTCTTCCAAATGGGAGGTAATCGAGGCGGGCTTGAAATGCTTGCAGGGCAAGTCCATTGTGAACTCCATTTCCTTGAAGGAAGGGGAAGAAAAGTTCATCGAACGTGCCCGATTGATCAAGAAACTCGGTGCTGCTACCGTGGTCATGGCTTTCGATGAACAAGGACAGGCAGATACTTACGAACGGAAGGTTGAAGTGTGTGCCCGTGCTTACCGAATCTTGACCGAACAGGTGGGCTTCAATCCTCATGACATTATTTTCGACCCGAATATACTTTCAGTTGCAACAGGCATTGAGGAACATAATAACTATGCCGTCGATTTCATCAAGGCAACGGGATGGATCAAGCAAAACTTGCCGGGAGTACATGTCAGTGGTGGGGTGAGCAACTTGTCTTTCTCTTTCCGTGGCAATAACTATATCCGTGAGGCGATGCATGCTGTATTCCTTTATCATGCCATTCAGCAGGGTATGGATATGGCCATTGTCAATCCGGCTACTTCAGTGCTTTATAGCGATATTCCGGCCGATGTGTTGGAACGTATTGAAGATGTAGTATTGAATCGTCGTCCGGATGCGGCAGAACGTTTGATAGAAACAGCTGAGGCATTGAAGGCTTCGTCGGCATCGGGTGCTGCAGGTCAGTCTACCTCTGTACAAGCATGGCGTGAAGGTTCGGTAGAAGAACGCTTGCAGTATGCATTGGTTAAGGGATTGGGCGACTATCTGGAAGCCGATTTGCAGGAAGCCATGCAACAATACCCGAAGGTGGTGGATATCATCGAAGGTCCGTTGATGGACGGCATGAACAAGGTGGGCGAACTTTTCGGTGCTGGAAAGATGTTCTTGCCTCAGGTGGTGAAGACGGCCCGAACCATGAAGAAAGCTGTATCTATCCTTCAGCCATACATTGAAGCCGGTCGCGAAGAAGGGGCAAAGAAAGCCGGAAAGGTACTCCTTGCTACGGTGAAAGGCGATGTGCACGATATCGGAAAGAACATTGTATCGGTAGTGATGGCTTGTAACAATTATGAAATCATCGACCTCGGTGTGATGGTTCCTGCAGAAACCATCGTTCAGAAAGCCATCGAAGAAAAGGTGGATATGGTGGGTTTGAGTGGTTTGATTACTCCATCGCTGGAAGAAATGGTACATGTGGCTTGTGAGTTGCAACGTGCCGGCTTGCAAATTCCAATCATGATTGGTGGAGCTACTACTTCAGCGCTTCATACAGCCTTGAAGATTGCTCCGATGTACGATGGTCCGGTCATTCATTTGAAGGATGCTTCGCAGAATGCTTTGATAGCTGCCAAACTGATGAATCCTTTGCAGAAGCAGGAATATGTACAGGTCTTGCGTCAGGAGCAATCCGAGCTACGGCAGAAAAACGAAATGAAAGAAGTGAAGTTGGTTTCGTTGGAAGAGGCTAATACCAATAAATTGAAGTTGTTTGATTAATATGATTTGGTTTGGAATTCTTATAGCTGTTATAGCGGCATTGATTTACCGTATAGTTGCTTGTATCAAGAAGAGTAAGCAAGCGGGTACGGAGTGGAATTTTGCCGATAAATATGCAGCTAATGAATTTGGCGAATGATTAAAAAATACATCAATTATGAGCAAATGGAATACTGGAGCTTTTCTGATTGCTATCGGGCTGATTTCCATGGGGAATCAAATCAAGAAAGGCATTGATAACTTTGTAGAGAAAGATCGTATAGTAACCGTCAAGGGACTCGCTGAAATGGAAGTTCCTGCCAATAAGGTGACATGGCCCTTGATGTATAAGGAAGTGGGCAATGATTTGACTGCCTTGTACAACAAGATTCGTCAGACCAATGATGCCATCGTGGAGTTTCTGAAGGAAAAAGGAATTACCGAAGATGAGATTAGCATCAATGCACCAGAAATCATCGATATGCAGGCGGAACGCTATAATAGCAATCCGATATCTTATCGATACAATGTAACGACGGTCATCATCGTTACTTCTGCTAAGGTAGATTTGGTTCGTAGTCTTATCAGTGAACAGAGCGAGCTTTTAAAGCAGGGAATTGCCATTACCGGAGGAGATTACCGCTATAACATTCAGTTTGACTATACGGCTTTGAATGAAATCAAACCACAAATGATTGAAGAGGCCACCAAAAATGCCCGTGAAGCTGCAATGAAATTTGCCAAAGATTCCGATAGCGAATTAGGGAAGATACGTCGTGCAACTCAAGGACAGTTCAGCATTGAAAACCGCGATGTGAATACGCCTTATATCAAGCGAATCAGAGTAGTCACTACTATTGATTATTCGTTGGAAGATTAAGATAGGTTAGTATATAAAAAGTGGCAGAATACAATAAGGTATCTGCCACTTTTTGTATGCTATGATTCTGTTTAATGGTTGGTAGAATGAATGAATTCTTCTGCCTTAGTAAGAGTATCCAGCTTGCCAATATCAATCAGTTGCAAATTTTCTTTGATATAACCTCCTAATTGAGCCTGTTGGCAAGTCTGCAAGTAGAAATCTATGATGGAGAACTTGCCTGTCCATCCTTCCATATATTTAAATAAGGAAGGGGAGATGATATGGATGCCTCCAAAAGCGTATTCCTTTTGTGTCTCCGGTTGATAGACGAAACCTTCGGGTTTGGTCTGTAAGGTCTCCTTGTTTACCCAACCACATAATTTGTTTTCTTCATTGAACAGTAGATAGCGGGCTGTCTTTCTTGGGCTGACCAAGAGAGTGGCATCGTTTCCGCTGGCTACATGGAAGTCGTACATGGCCTTCAAATCCAAATTCGAGAGGATGTCTGCATTGTGTACCAAGAATGGCTCATTGAAGAATGGAGATGCTTTCTTGATTCCTCCTCCTGTTTCCAACAATTCGCCGGTTTCGTCCGAAATCCAAATCTGGATGCCAAAGTTATTCTTTTCTTTCAAGAAGTCGATAATCTGTTGGGCAAAGTGATGCACGTTGATAACAATTCCATCGACTCCAGCAGCTATCAGCTTGTTGATGACATGTTCCAACATCGGCTTTCCGGCTACGGGAACAAGGGCCTTGGGCATGTGGTCGGTGAGGGGCTTGAGTCGTGTGCCCAAGCCCGCTGCAAATATCATCGCTTTCATTTATCGGTTGCTTCAAAAGTATGCTCGATATTCTGTTCGCGGTGTACCAGTTCCACTTTTACACCGAACTTCTTGTTCAAGTGCTCGGCCATGTGCTGGGCAGAATAAACCGAACGGTGCTGGCCGCCAGTACATCCGAAGCAAACCATGAGGTTGCTGAATCCACGTTCCATGTATCGTTTTACGGAAGCATCTACCAATGCATAGGCATTTTCGAGGAATGGGAAGATTTCACCATCGTCTTCCAAGAACTTGATGATTGGTTCATCCAAACCTGTGAATGGCTTGTAGCGTTCGTACTTGCCCGGGTTGTTTACCGCACGGCAATCGAATACAAAGCCACCACCATTGCCAGTTGGGTCGTTAGGAATACCTTTCTTGTAGGCAAAACTCATGACCTTGACGGTGAGTTGGCGCTTCTTCAAATCGTCCTTGAACTGCTTCATTTCGGTGAGTTCGCGGAGAACGGAGCAGAGGTACGGATATTCCGGATAGTCTTCACGCAACAATTGGCGGAGATTTTCGATGGCAAACGGTACGCTCTGGATAAAGTGCGGTTTCTTTTCGAAGTAACCACGGAAACCGTATGCACCCAATACCTGCAAAGTGCGGAACAAGACAAAGTGACGCAACTGGCTGAAGAAATGGATGCGGTCGATGGTCTTGTACTTCGATACGGCCTTGATGTACTCGTCCAACAACTCATCGCGGAGGCTTTCCGGATATTTGGCTTTGGCTTGCCAGAGGAAAGAAGCGATGTCGTAGTAGAAAGGACCTTTACGTCCGCCTTGGAAGTCGATGAACCATGGCTCGCCATCCTTAATCATGACATTGCGGCTCTGGAAGTCACGATACATGAATGTAGTCGATGAACTTCGGAGCAATACATCACTCATCTTCTGGAAGTCGTCTTCCAACTTGTCTTCTTGGAATTCCAAGCCGGTAGCTTTCAGGAAGCAGTATTTAAAGTAGTTCAAGTCCCAGAGGATGGAACGCTGGTTGAACTCCGGTTGCGGATAGCAATGGTTGAAGTCGAAATCCTCGGCTCCGGCAAACTGGATGCTCGGGAGCAAACGGATAGTCTTGCGAAGCAATTCCTTTTCTTCTTCAGAGTACGAGTTGGTGATTCGACCTTTCTCGATGGCATTGAAGAGCAAGGTGTCGCCCAAGTCTTCCTGCAAGTAGAAAAGCTTGTCTTCAGATACACAAAGCACTTGTGGTACTGGTAAAGTCTTTCTCTTGAAGTGTTCGGCCATGTAGAGGAAGGCTTCGTTTTCTTCTTTCGATGTGCCGTATACACCGATGAGGCTTTGTACGCCAGTCAAACGGAAGTAACGACGGTTGGAGCCTGAGGCGGGCATCTCGGTGATGGCTTCTGCTAAGACTCCGGTATGTTGTTGATAGAGTTTCTGTAAGTTTTCTGTAATCATATTCTTAAATTATTTAGGGCAAAGATAGTGATTCTCGTTGGATGCTAAAAAGAAAGGGAACGATTTTTGTATCGTTCCCTTACTTTTATTTGATTTCGATTTCCTCTTTCATGTCTATTTCTTCTCCCTTCGTATCCTTAAACTTATATTCAAGGAAGGCGAGACTCTGATCGGGGACAACCTTAATACCTAATCCGTACTTCATTTTCCACTTGCGCTTCATGGAAACCATGCCTTGGTTCACGTAAGCTGCGATGTACGGATGGATGTACAAGGTAAATTTCTTAATCTTCAACTTGTTGACCAAATAGTCGATCTTGCTTTCCAATGTGTCGGTAAAGAGGACGGATGACTTGATCTTGCCCTTGCCGAAGCAGGTAGGGCAGGTTTCGTCTGTAGTAACATCCATGGCCGGACGTACTCGCTGACGGGTAATTTGCATCAATCCGAACTTGCTGAGAGGCAGAATGTTGTGCTTGGCACGGTCTTTCTGCATGTTCTGACACATACGTTCGTAGAGTTTCTGACGGTTTTCGGCCAGATTCATGTCGATGAAGTCGACGACAATGATACCACCCATATCGCGCAGACGGAGTTGGCGAGCCAGCTCGTCGGCTGCTCCGAGGTTCACGTCCAGAGCGTTGGCCTCCTGACCGTTGGCGGATTTCGAACGATTACCGCTATTCACGTCTACTACGTGCATGGCTTCGGTGTGTTCGATGATGAGGTATGCTCCGCTCTTGTAGGAAATGGTCTTTCCGAAGGAGGACTTCAGTTGCTTGGTGATGGCAAAATTGTCGAAGATGGGAAGCTGGCCCTTGTAGAGTTTCACGATGTCCGTCCGATCAGGGGCGATGAGCGTCACGTAGTCCTTGATTTCCTGGAATACGGTTTCGTCATTTACATAGATGTTCTCGTACGAGGGGTTGAACAGGTCACGCAGCATACCTACTGTTCGGCTGGTTTCTTCGTGCACCAGCGTAGGGAGCTTGTCGTGCTTCTGTACCTTGGTTATCATTTCTTCCCAATGTCTGAGCAAGACTTTCAGTTCGCTATCGAGCTCGGCCACTCTTTTACCTTCGGCCACGGTGCGTACTATCACGCCGAAGTTCTTCGGCTTGATGCTTTGCAGGAGTTGCTTCAGGCGGGCGCGTTCTTCGCTCGACTTAATTTTTGATGATACGGATACCTTATCGTTGAAAGGGATGAGCACCAGATAGCGTCCGGCGAAAGAGAGTTCGCAGGTGAGGCGTGGTCCCTTGGTTGAGATAGGTTCCTTGACGATTTGGACGATGACTTCCTGTCCTTGCTGGAGGGTGTTGGCTATGGTGCCTTCCTTTTCGAGGTCGGGCAACATGGAGGCCTTCGCCATAGGGTATAGTTTCTTGCGGTCGCTTACGACTTGCTTCAGATACTTCTGATACGAATTGAATTGGGGACCCAGGTCAAGATAGTGAAGAAAAGCGTCTTTACCGAAACCGACATCCACAAAGCATGCGTTCAGGCCGGGCATCATTTTCTTTACCTTGCCTAAATACATGTTTCCCACGTTGAAGGAGGCTGTTTGGCTTTCCTTCTGAAATTCCACCAATGCCTTGTCTTCGAGCAGGGCGATGGAGATTTCCTTGGGCTGTACGTCAATTACAAGTTCGCTTGTCACTTCTTTTTTCTTTATAGGTTCTTACTTAAACAAAGAACAAACCCGGAAGTCGAATGTTGCTTTACCAGGTTTGTTCTTTATTTTTGTTGTCTCAGGACAGACTACAAATGCTTATTTGCTTTTATGTCTGTTCTTGCGCAATCTTTTTTTACGCTTGTGAGTAGACATTTTGTGTCTTTTTTTCTTCTGTCCGCTTGGCATAGCTTCAAAATTTTATAGGGTTAATACTAGAGTTATTTCTTCACTGAAATGTTGAATGTTTTAGCAGGCTTGAACGCCGGAATGTTGTGTTCCGGAATGATGATAGTAGTGTTCTTCGAAATGTTGCGAGCTGTCTTCTGTGCTCTCTTCTTAACGATGAAACTACCGAATCCGCGCAAGTATACGTTTTCTTCCTTAGTCAAAGATTCCTTGACTGCTTCCATAAAGGCTTCGATGGTATTAAGTACATCTTTCTTCTCAATACCGGTCTTGTTTGCTATCTCGGTTACGATTTCTGCCTTAGTCATTTTATCTAATTATTATAGTTCTACTGATTGTCTTAAAATTTTGGACTGCAAATATATAGAAAATCCGTCGCTTGGAGAAATATATTCTAAATAAATTTCAGAAAAAGTAGGTTTGTGTGCTTTTCTTGCTTTATTTTTGCATAAAAAACGGACAATGATGAGCAAATTTACTGATATATTGATAGATTGGTACGCCGAAAACAAGCGCGACTTGCCTTGGAGGGAGACAAAGGACCCGTATCGGATTTGGATTTCCGAGATCATTCTCCAGCAGACAAGGGTGGCCCAAGGGTACGACTATTATATAAGGTTTATGGAGCGTTTCCCCGATGTCTTCACCTTGGCCGATGCCGATGAAGACGAGGTGATGAAGTATTGGCAAGGGTTGGGATATTACTCCCGAGCCCGAAATCTTCATGCCGCTGCCCGAAGCATCCGGGAGGCGGGGGAGTTCCCGAAGACTTACGAAGGGGTCCTGGCCTTGAAGGGAGTGGGAGAGTATACGGCTGCTGCCATCTGTTCGTTTGCCTACGATATTCCTCGGGCGGTGGTGGATGGCAATGTCTATCGGGTGCTTTCCCGATGGATGGGCATTGATACGCCCATCGACTCCACAACGGGCAAGAAGTTGTTCGCCCAATTGGCTCAAGAACTGATGGATGAATCCCGTCCGGCTCTTTACAATCAGGCTATCATGGATTTCGGAGCCTTGCAATGCACACCGGCTTCTCCCGATTGCTTGTCGTGCCCATTGGCCGATACTTGTTTGGCATTGGCCAACCGGAGTGTGGATACGCTACCGGTGAAGCAACACAAGACGAAGGTAACCAACCGCTTCTTTAATTATATATATGTACGCACGGGTGGATGTACCTTTATTCGTAAGCGCACGGAGAACGACATCTGGAAGAACCTCTACGAACCTCTGCTGATAGAGACGGATACGGACCTTTCGGAAAACGCCTTGGCGTTTGAACAAAAACTCTTCGGCGTTTTGGGTGAAACGCCTTGGCGTTTTTTAAGACCGGTTAAGCAAGGGGTAAAGCATGTGCTTTCGCATCGGGTGATTCATGCCAATTTCTACGAGGTGGTTTTGCCCGACGATTTCGAAACTTTGGAGGGCTATCAGAAGGTGGCGGAAGAAGATTTGCACAAATTTGCCGTATCTAATTTGGTTTATCAGTTTTTTTCGCTAATTTTGGAGCCTAATAATCAAAAAGAAAGTAAAGTATGTCAGTAAATAAAGTCATATTGATTGGAAACGTAGGTAAGGAACCTGAAGTGAGATACTTGGATAGTGGTGTAGCTGTAGCTACCTTCTCGTTGGCAACCACCGAGCGTGGTTATACCTTGCAGAACGGCACCCAAGTTCCCGACCGTACAGAGTGGCACAACATCGTGCTTTGGCGCGGATTGGCTCAGACTGCCGAAAAATATGTGCATAAAGGTGACAAGCTTTACATCGAAGGCAAGATCAAGAGCCGTTCGTACGACGATCAGAATGGAATCAAGCGCACCATTGTCGAAATTTTTGCCGACAATATGGAAATGCTGACTCCACGTGGTGCAGCCCAGCCTCAGATGGCTGCTCCGGCACAACCTCAGTCGGCTCAGCAACCAGTAGTAGGCAATCCGTCGGATGACTTGCCGTTTTGATTATAGAAATCAGATGTTTAACTAAAATTACATTCCTTGGACCCCGATTCGTATTTATGCCGCTTGGCAGAACTTTTTGACTGTGTAACCGTTCATTCTCCCTCTTTGGGAGCCATTATTGCTATTGGCTTAGCAGTCTTGTTGTTGTTTGCTTCAGGTTTTGTATCTGCATCCGAAATTGCATTTTTCTCCCTCTCGCCGACCGACCTCAGCGAGATAGAAGAAGAGGAGCATAGTTCGGACAAGCGGATTATGGACTTATTGCAAGACTCGGAACGCTTGCTGGCAACCATCCTGATTTCCAATAATTTCGTGAATGTGACCATCATCATGCTCTGCAATTTCTTCTTTGAGCAGGTGGTGGATTTTGGCAATTCCGTCATTGTGGAATTTTTGGTGATTACGGTTATCTTGACATTCCTCTTGCTTCTTTTCGGCGAAATCATGCCGAAGATTTATTCGGCTCAGCATACGTTACGTTTTTGTCGATTTGCCGCTCCGATTATTGCGATGTTGAAGAAAGTGTTCAGACCGTTGTCCGGTCTTCTGGTGCGTTCTACGTTCATTGTCAACAAATGTGTGGCCAAGCGAAATTACAATATTTCGGTAGACGACCTTTCTCAAGCCCTCGAATTGACCGACAAGACCGAGATTTCGGAAGAAAGCAACATTTTGGAAGGTATCATCCGTTTCGGTGGAGAAACCGCTAAGGAGGTGATGACTCCTCGTCTCGACATGGTCGATTTGGATATCAGTTCCACTTTCAAGGAAGTGCTCGATTGTGTAGTCGAGAATGGATATTCCCGAGTGCCGGTGTACGAAGATTCTCGTGATAATATAAAAGGTGTTCTCTATATCAAGGACTTGCTTCCTCACCTTAAGAAAGGTGCCGATTTCAAGTGGCAGAATCTCATCCGTACGGCCTATTTCGTACCTGAAACAAAGATGATTGACGACCTTTTGCGAGATTTCCAGGCCAACAAGATACACATTGCCATCGTAGTCGATGAGTTTGGTGGCACATCGGGTATCGTTACGATGGAAGACATCATCGAAGAAATTGTGGGTGAAATCAATGACGAATACGATGAGGAAGAACGTTCGTATGTCAAGATCAACGATCATACTTATGTATTCGAAGCCAAGACATTGCTTTCGGATTTCTACAAGATCCTGAAGATAGATACTGATGCTTTCGAAGACATCGAAGGCGATGCAGATACTTTGGCGGGCTTGTTGCTCGAAATCAAGGGTGAATTTCCGAAGTTGCATGAAAAGCTGGAATACGAACATTATCAGTTCGAGGTGCTCGAGATGGATGCCCGTCGTATCTTGAAGGTGAAAGTGATAATCGGAGACACAAAGAAATAAGTAGAAAACAATGCCTTTATATCGCACATACAAGCAAGGTGATTTGATGGTAGGTGTATGGAAAGTGGATGAAACGGTAGAGCAGCTTCGCTCCATGTTTCATCAATTTTCTATCTACGAGGAAGGTTTCAATCGTTTCACCTCCGAAAAACGGAAGCAGGAATGGTTGGCTGTCCGTGTATTGTTGAAGGAGTTGTTGGGTGAAGAAAAGGGGATTGTCTATTTGCCTTCCGGAAAACCTGTATTGAAAGATGCTAAAGCCTGCATCAGCTTCTCTCATACCAATGGATATGTGGCGGTGGCTGTCCATCCCAAAGCTGAAGTAGGAGTGGACATTGAGCAATATGGAACTCGAGTACAGAGAGTGGCATCCAGATTTGTCCGTGAAGACGAGAAAGTATCTATCGCATCAGGAGATGAGGTATATGGTTTACTTCTTCATTGGTCGGCCAAAGAAACCATGTTCAAGTTGATGGAAGAGGAAGCAGTGGATTTCATCGAGCATTTGCATATCTCGCCTTTCCAGTTGCAAGAATCGGGAGTGTTCAAGGCTCGAGAGTATCGGTCGGGAAAGGAGCAAGACTTCTTGATTCATTATGATACACATCCCGATTATGTATTGACTTATTCTTGTTTGGAGTAAAGCTCTAAAATAATTCGAGGTTGAAAAGAATTGTTGTTAATTCTCTTCAACCTCGAATCTTGTCAAAACACGATAATGTTCGTATGTCTTAGTTCTTAGTGAACTCGCCGGCAATCGGTTGGTTCATCAATTCACGGATTTCTTTGTCAGACTTGCCATGTCCAAGGAGGAACATCAATTTGGTAATCAATGCCTCAACGGTGCTATCATATCCGCTGATAACGCCTGCATCGAGCAAGTGTAAACCGGTTTCGTATCGCTCCATTTCCACCATACCTGTAGGACATTGCGAGATATTTACGATAACAATGCCTCTTTCTTTCGCTTCCTTCAGGAGTTTGATGAACCATGGCTTCTGTGGGGCATTACCCGAACCATATGTCTTGAGAACAACCGCACGAAGACCTGGTGTATGCAAGATATTGCTGATGATATTTTCCTGAATACCTGGGAAAAGAGTCAACACAATAACATTGGTGTCATACAAATAATATGGCTTCAACGGAAGTGTAGGATCCGGTTTATGGATTCTGTCGTATTCGTATTTGATGTGAATGCCTGCTGTAGCCAAAGTTGGATAATTGTATGAACGGAAAGCATTGAAGTTTTCTGCATTGATCTTGGTTGTACGGTTTCCACGAAGCAAATGGTTTTCGAAGAAAATACATACTTCCGGTACGATGGCTGTTCCATCCGGATGCTTAGCTGCTGCAATCTCAATGGCTGTAATCAAGTTTTCCTTTCCATCTGTACGAAGCTTGCCGATAGGCAATTGGCTACCGGTAAGAATAACAGGCTTGCTCAAGTCTTCCAACATGAAGCTGAGCGCCGAAGCCGTGAAAGCCATGGTATCTGTACCATGCAGAATCACGAATCCGTCGTACTTATTGTAGTTTTCGTATATGATACCTACGAGTTTCGACCAGAGTGAAGGTTCCATGTCCGATGAGTCGATGGGTGGTGTAAACTGATACGAATCGATGCAATAGTTAAAGCGCTTCAATTCTGGCACATTTTCTATCAATTGGTCGAAATTGAAAGCTTCGAGTGCGCCAGTTTCTGGATTTTCTATCATACCGATAGTTCCACCTGTATAAATTAACAAAACGGAAGGATAAGTATTCTTACTCATAGTCTATTTCTCATTATTTTATGGCACAAAGATAGTAGTTTCCAATGAAATCGACAAATCTTTAGTATGGTTTTGACAATTTGTTTGGTTTGTGTGATTCGGAGAAATTTATTCCCATGATAGATTTATCTTTTTGTGAAGAAAGATGTTGAGAATTGCATTTTTTATTACTATATTTGTGAATAAATGAATTAAATAATTGGTTTATGAAAAAGCTTCGATTTTTGCTAATGGCAATTTTATCATGTGCCATATTCTCTTGTCAGCAAATGCCGATGGATGATGTTGAATTGAGTACTGAGGATGTTAAGAGTCTGAAAGTGGACGTTCGTTCTGCAGGTGAAGCAGAAATTGTCTATCCGATCTATTTATATGCATTTAATGAAAAGGGAGATATGGCTGCTTCTCAGGTTTTGAAAACTAGAGAAGAGGAAATGTCTTTGTCTTTATCAAAAGGCGATTATCAGGTTGTTGCGTTCTCTGGTACTTCAAAAGATTATCAGCTTCCTGAAAACCCTACTTTGGATGCTGTGATTACATTGGTTGGTCCTAGTGGGGCGGATACACCGCTTATGATGGGAAGAGCTAATGTAGAAATAACCAATGCTTCACAATCTTCTGTAAGGTTGACTTTAGCATACGTTGTAGCTGCATTGAATGTAAAATTGAAAGATGTGCCTGCTAATGTTGTTGCGGTTCAGATGTCGATATCTCCTTTACACTCTACATTGTCGATGGGAGGGAGATATGGTGGCTCTTCGCAGAAAATAAAGGTTGAGTGTTGTAAGGTATCGGATGGAGTTTGGTCGGCTGAAACTTCATATATTTTCCCTGGGAACGGAACAGAAACCGATTTTTCCATTTATTTCAAGACCGATGATGGTACGGAAGTTACTTATGGCCATTCATTCAAAGGTATACCTCAAGCCAATCATTTATTTAATGTGACAGGTACTTATGCTGGAGGAATCATTGTAGGAGGTAATTTCGATGTAACAGATTGGGAAGGTGCCATCGATGTGGAATTTGAATTTGGTGCGAGTGTTGTACCTGACGATGATAAAGAAGATGATGATAACGAAGGAAATGAGGATATTGATTTGACAGGTGTTCCCGAAGTAGGTACTATTTGGAATGGTACGATAGTTGCTGACATAGGTGAAGCAGACGAATCGGGTTTGAATCTTTTATTGATGTCATTGGATGAATGGGATAGTACAACTTCGCAAGTGTCGGATGTGATGGATGGTTATAGTGTCAATGGGATTTCTGATTGGCGATTGCCTACTTATGAGGAGGTTCAGGTACTTAAAGCCAGATTTAGTGGTGATAACCGATTGGAATTGAATGAATTGATAGATGAATATGATAATACGTTGTGGGGATTGGATGGTGACGAACGTTATCTTTGTACTAAAAATGGAGTATATTATACCTTTAAGTTTGCAGGTGGAACAAGTGTAACCAAAGCTGGTGAGAAGACAAGTTATTATGTTCGCTTATTCAAAACTTATCGGCATGCTTTGGCGCAAGATTAGAATAATAACAATCCTTAAATAAGAGAATATTAGAGAGCTAACCGAACAAAACCACATCTATAATGTTTTTATGTAAACTGCCATATAGTTCGTGTGAATAATCAGCAGGAAAATGAACCATAGTATGTGATTTTTAAGGTTAACTCTCTCGTAGCCCTGGCTTGTGAAAGTCGGGACTTCTTTTTTTGTGGCAATTTTGTTTAAAAGAACGGCCCCCGTTGAGGCAAATGTGCGAAACATTCGTTATATTCGCATAACGAACTTAAATGACATCGACGTATGAAAATGATGAATTATTCGATGGCCCGTTGCGTGAGTGCAATTGCCATTGGTCTCTTGCTAATGATGTGGCCCGAAGCTGCTATCCTTTATTTGGTTATTGCCATTGGTGCCATGTTCTTCTTGCCCAGTTTGATTTCGTTGATAAGCTATTTCAAGAAGGAACACGAGAAGAGAGGATATTTCCCGATAGTCAGTTTGGGAAGTCTCTTGTTTGGCTTGTGGCTGATGATATCGCCGGCTTTCTTCGTTGGTATCTTGATGTATTTGTTGGGTGCTGTGTTAGTCTTTGCCGGTATCAGTCAGATAGTGGGATTGCTCGATGCCCGTAGTTATGCCAATGTGTCGACAGGATTCATGGTGATGCCGGTGTTGATTCTATTGTCCGGATTGTTGGTGCTGGTCAATCCGTTTGCAGCTGCATCCGTTCCTTTTATAATATTAGGTGTGAGCAGCACGGTTTATGGCGTGACAGAACTGATTAATTTCTACAAGTTCCGTCGGAAGGCTCCAAAGGCTGAAGAGGAGATACAAGACATTGTGCCGATAGAAGAAATTCCGAACGAAGTAAAATCATGAGCTCGATAAAGCAAGAAACGTTTCCCGTTTTGGGGATGAGTTGTGCTTCCTGTGCGGCAAGGGTGGATAAGACATTGAATCATCTGCCGGGTGTGCAGGAAGCATCTGTCAATTATGCCTCGGCCATGGCACAGGTGACTTATGATGCCGATGCATGTTCTCCGGAAGTGTTGAAAGCTGCTTTGCAGAATGTAGGTTATGACATGCTGATAGACTCCCAAGATGAGGCCGTGGATGAAGCCGAGAAAGCACACTTGGCTCGCTATGATAGTTTGAAGAAACGAACACATTGGGCCATAGCTTTGGCTTTGCCTATCATGGTGCTCAGCATGGGTTGGATGCATGTGCATTGGGTGAACTATGTGGTGTGGCTATTGGCTACTCCGGTGGTCTTTGGGTTGGGAAGAGGATTCTTCATCAGCGCTTGGAAGCAACTGAAGCATGGGGCTTGCAACATGGATACCCTCGTGGCCTTGAGCACGGGCATTGCCTATGTATTCAGCGTATTCAATTTGTTTTTCCCTTCGTTTTGGTTGAGTCGAGGCATCGAACCTCATGTCTATTTCGAGGCTTCGAGTGTCATCATCGCCTTCATTCTTTTAGGCCGATTGTTGGAAGAACGGGCCAAGCGGAATGCCTCTACTGCTATCCGGAAACTGATTGGCTTGCAACCGAAGACGGTGACCATCTGGACTCCCGATGGTGAACGTATCCTCCCTGTCACAAGCATCCGTCAAGGCGATGTCGTGGTGGTCAAGCCAGGTGAGCGGATTGCCGTGGATGGAGTGGTGAGCGAAGGCCAATCGTATGTAGACGAGAGCATGCTCAGTGGCGAGCCGATGGCGGTCCGCAAGCAGAAGAATTCGAAGGTATATGCCGGTACCATCAATCAGAAAGGTGCATTCCGTTTTGTGGCAGACAAGATTGGTCAGGATACTTTGTTGGCCCAAATTATACGCATGGTGCAAGATGCCCAAGGAAGCAAGATGCCGGTTCAGAAGTTGGTAGACAAGATAGCTTCCATCTTTGTGCCGGTCATCATCTCGATAGCTTTATTGGCTATGGTGGCATGGATGGTTTTGGCTTCTGATGACGGATTCACTCATGGCCTCTTGGTATTGGTAACTGTGCTCATCATCGCTTGTCCTTGTGCTTTGGGATTGGCCACACCAACGGCCATCATGGTAGGCATCGGCAAGGGAGCGGAGAATGGCATCCTCATCAAGAATGCCGAAAGTTTGGAGGTAGCTCGAAAGATAGATACAGTAGTGCTTGACAAAACAGGCACGCTGACCGAAGGCCATCCGCAAGTAACCGATGAGGCTTGGCTGACCGATGAGGCAAAGCTGAAGAACATCATGCTGAGCTTGGAAAAGATGTCCGAGCATCCTTTGGCCGAAGCGCTTAGGCGTTTCATGCAAAACGCTTTGACGTTTGAAGTAAAACGCTTTGGCGTTTTGGATGGAAGGGGAATTGAAGGATTTATAGGCGGGAAGAAGTACTATGCCGGAAGCTTGACCTTATTGCAAGAAAAAGGAATCGCGATAGATGCTTCGTTAAGAGCCAAAGCTGAAAAGTGGATGAAAGAAGCCAAGACCATCGTGGCATTGGCCGATGAAGAAAAGACCTTGGGAGTTCTTGCCATTACGGACAAGTTGAAACCGACTTCCGAACTTGCCATCGAAGCCTTGCATAAGCAGAATATAAAAGTGTGGATGCTTACGGGCGACCAATCCGAGGCTGCTCGGGAGGTGGCTCAGCAAGTGGGAATCAAGCATTTCAAGGCAGGTGTATTGCCACAAGAGAAAGCATCCTTCGTCCGCGAACTTCAAGCTCAAGGCAAGAAGGTGGCGATGGTGGGCGATGGCATCAACGATAGTGCGGCCCTTGCCCAAGCCGATCTCAGCATTGCCATGGGGCAGGGAAGTGACATCGCCATGGATACCGCTATGGTAACTATCCTTTCGTCGGATTTGGTAAAGATTTCGGAAACAATCCGATTGTCCCAACTCACCGTTCGAACCATCCGTCAGAACTTGTTCTGGGCGTTCTTTTATAATCTTATCGGTGTGCCCATCGCAGCCGGTATTCTGTATCCCATCAACGGATTCTTGCTTAACCCGATGATTGGAGGTATGGCCATGGCATTCAGTAGTGTGAGTGTGGTGACCAATAGCTTGCTTCTTCGCCGGAAACGAATCGGATGCCCATCGGTTGCTCCATGCGAGGTGGAGGATGAAATCCCATCTCAAGAAGAGGAAGTGCAGATGCCATCTGTCACTCGCCAATACAAGGTCGATGGCATGATGTGCAAGCATTGTGTGGGTCGGGTAGAGCGGGCCTTGAACACCATAGAAGGAGCGAAGGCCGTAGTGACTCTTGACCCTCCGGTGGCAAGCATTGAATTCTCGGGCAATCCGCTTTCTGTGGAAGAATTGCAAAAGATTCTGACAGAAAAGGCCGGGGATTATCAGATATCAGAATAAATATTTACCTTTGTGGAAAACAAAATCTTATCGAATCATGAAGAAACAAATACTCTTGGCCGGTGTGCTTTGTGCCAGCATGTTGGCATCGGCCGAAAATGTGAATGTGAAGTCGTTCCGATATGCGGGGCCTTATGCCGTTCAGCAACCTTACATGGTGGATAGTGTGGATGTCAATTCCAAGGCATTTGCCATGAAGAACTTGCTCGATACGCCTCTCGATTTGGAGCAAGTGAACAAGGGAACCGCTTTCGATGGTGAAGTCCTTCCGAATGTGAACAATGGCTATGCCCTTCATCTTCTGGGATTTACTCTCCAGAGCAAGGCCTATACCAAGGCTACGCTCAAGGTGGAAGGCATTCAGAATTATCAGATTTATGTTAATGGCAAGAAGCAGAACGGGGCGGACTTGACGCTCGAACCGGCTACACATCCCATTGTCATCAAATACCTTTCGGAAGCCGGAAAGAATGATAATATCAAGGTAAGCGTAGAAACAGAAAAGGATGGTCTTGTAACGATTCGTGAAGACGGTAAGCGCAACTATACCTTGGCCGATGTGCTTCATGGCACCCGTTTCTCGGGAGTGAGCTTTTCGCCTAATGGCAAGTATCTCATGATTTCATACCGTACCACTCAGGTAGGTGGACGCTCGTCGGGATACACCACCATCAAGGAATTGGCTACTGGTAAGGTGTTGGCTCAACGCACCGAACATCTTCAGTGGATGCCGAAGAGCAACCTTTATTATTACACTCGCAATGGGGTAGATGGACGCCAACTCATCACCGTCGACCCGCTCACCGGAAAGGAAACCATCCTCGCCAACAAGCTTCCGGAAGGCTATTTCCAAGTGGCTCCAACCGAAGATTGGTTGCTTTATTCCCTCACTCAAGAAGGTCCGAAGGAACGCAAGGAAATATACGAAGTCATCGAGCCGGACGATCGTCAACCGGGATGGAGAGACCGTTCGTACTTGGCGAAATATGACTTGCAGAATGGCCTCATGCAACCCCTTACATTCGGTTTTCACAATGCTTGGGCGCTGGACATCGCTCCGGATGGACGCTCGGTGTTGATGATGACCAGTCATAGTCGTTTGACTCAACGACCAACCACACTTTCCAACCTCTACAAGCTCGATGTGCAGACGCTGAAGGCAGAAACATTGGTGGAAAACGATGGCTTCCTCTCGGGTGCCAAGTTCTCTCCCGATGGCTCGCAGATTCTCCTCACCGGCTCTCCGGAGGCATTGGATGGCATCGGCTTGAACCTTCCCGAAGGACTGATTCCGAACCAATACGACTATCAGATGTATCTCATGAACCTTGCCGACAAGAAAATCACTCCGGTAACCAAGGATTTCTATCCAAGCGTTCAGCAAACCATATGGAACAAAGTCGATGGTCAGATATATTTTACTGCCGAGAATCGCGATTACATCAGCCTCTATCGCATGAATCCGAAGGATGGCAAGATTGAGCAACTCGAATCGAAGGAAGATTTGGTGAAGAACATCACTCTCGCCGACCAGGCACCTGTATTGGCATATTATGGTCAGGGAGCCATGAACTCCGATCGCCTCTATACTCTCGACACCAAGAAGGGAAAGACCGCTTTGGTGGAAGACCTTAGCCAAGAAATATTGAAAGATGTTCAGTTGGGCGAATGTCATGCCTGGAACTTTGTCAGCTCACGAGGAGACACCATTTATGGCCGTTACTATTTGCCTCCACATTTTGATGCATCGAAGAAGTACCCGATGATTGTGAATTATTATGGTGGATGCAGCCCTACGGAGCGTAACTTCGAAAGCCGTTATCCGCATCATGCTTATGCAGCCCTCGGCTATGTGGTGTATGTGGTATTGCCAAGTGGGGCAAGCGGTTTCGGTCAGGAATTCGGCTCGCGCCATGTGAATACCGCTGGCGAAGGTCCAGCGCAGGATATCATTGAAGGCACCAAGAAGTTCTGCGAAGAGCACTCGTTCGTGAATGCCAAGAAGATAGGATGCATCGGTGCTTCGTATGGGGGCTTCATGACTCAGTATCTGCAAACCAAGACCGATATCTTTGCAGCAGCCATCTCTCATGCCGGTATCAGCGACCACACCAGCTATTGGGGCGAAGGCTATTGGGGGTATTCTTATAGCGAGGTCAGCATGGCCAACAGCTATCCGTGGACTCGCAAGGACTTGTATGTGGACCGTAGTCCGCTTTTCAATGCCGACAAGATTCACACTCCATTGCTCTTTGTACATGGCGATAAGGACATGAACGTGCCGGTGGGCGAAAGTATCCAGATGTACACCGCCTTGAAGCTCCTCGGACGTGAAACAGCTATGGTATTAGTAACCGGTCAGGATCACCACATTGTGGACTATGGCAAGCGTATCCAGTGGCAGAACACCATCTGGGCATGGTTTGCCAAGTGGTTGCAAGACGACCCTACTTGGTGGAATGCCATCTATACGCCTAAGGCGTTATAAAGGAAACAATCTGTGTTTTTCAATAAAGATAAGGGCTGATTCCATTGGTTGGATTCAGCCCTTTGTTGTTTAATTTCGCAAACTTCTTTAGCAAACATCTGACATTCGCTTAAGAAAGTATAGAGAATAAATAGTGTTTGCATTTAAAGCTCAAGTAGCTTGATTTCTCCGGATTCCAAGGATGCGGGTACATCAATCACCCGTTGGTTTCGGCTTCCGCGGAAGGGGAGGGAGAGGTCGCGCTCTGCTTCCAGGAATGGGCTGTCTACCAAAACATCGCAGAGGGTAAGCAAGGCTTTTCTTTGAGGATGCTTCATCAAGTCTTCGAAGCGGTAGCCCGTGTAGCACCAGATGTTCTTGTTGGTGTTTTCCTTGATGAGGCGGGCAAGGGTAGTGAAACCTTCGGGATGGAGCATGGGGTCTCCTCCGGTGAAGGTTACATTCATGTCGGCATCAACAATGAGGCGGAACAATTCTTCCACGGACATGGGCTCACCGCCCTGGTCGTCCCACGATTGGGGATTGTGGCAACCGGGACAATGGTTTTCGCACCCCGCGCAGTAGAGCGAGGTGCGGAGACCGATGCCATCGACGGAAGTTCCGTACTTGATGTCGAGTATGCGAATATTATTCGTGGACAATTCTGTCATTCAATTCTGCCAATTTAGCTTGGTTCCATCGTTCGGTAGTACCTACCAGATAGCCGGTGATGCGCTGGAGCTTGTCGATGTTCTTGCCATGGCACTTCGGGCATTGGGTGAGGTTGTCTTGTGCGTCTTCGTATCCGCAATCCATGCATCGGTTGCGGTTGTGGTTTACCGAGCAATAGCCGATGTTGTTCTTGTCCATCAGGTCCACAATGTCCATGATGGCTTGCGGATTGTGGGTAGCATCGCCATCGATTTCGATGTAGAAGATGTGTCCGCCACGGGTCAAGTCGTGGTATGGAGCTTCCACCTCGGCCTTGTGCTTTGGAGAGCACTTGTAGTACACCGGCACATGGTTCGAGTTGGTGTAATAAATCTTGTCTGTAATACCCTTGATTTCACCATAGTTCTTGCGGTCGATGCGGGTGAACTTGCCCGACAAGCCTTCGGCTGGTGTGGCCAATACGCTGAAGTTATGCTGGTAGCGTTCCGAGAACTCGTCGGCACGATCGCGCATGTAGGTCACGATGCGCAAGCCCAATTCCTGTGCTTCTTCGCTTTCGCCATGGTGCTTGCCTGTGAGGGCAATCAAACATTCGGCCAAACCGATGAATCCGATACCCAAAGTACCTTGGTTGATGACGCGTCCGACTGTATCTTCCGGACCGAGCTTTTCGCATCCCATCCAGAGCGATGACATGAGGAGCGGGAACTGCTTTCTCATAGCAGTCTTCTGGAAGTCGTAGCGGTCGCAGAGCTGCTTGGCGGTGATTTCCAGTATTTCGTCCAACTTGGCAAAGAACTTGTCGATGCGGTTGTTCTTGTTCTCGATGTTCATGCACTCGATGGCGAGGCGAACGATGTTGATGGTAGAGAACGAGAGGTTACCGCGGGCAATGGATGTCTTTTCGCCAAAGCGGTTTTCGAACACGCGGGTACGGCAACCCATGGTAGCCACTTCGTACAGATAGCGCTTAGGGTCGTTTTCGTTCCACTTTTCATGTTGGTTATAAGTAGCATCCAAGTTCACGAAGTTCGGGTAAAAGCGGCGGGCTGCTACCTTACATGCCAACTGGTAGAGGTCGTAGTTCTTGTCTTCCGGCAAGTAGCTTACTCCGCGTTTCTTCTTCCAGATCTGGATAGGGAAGATGGCTGTTGAGCCATTGCCCACACCCTCGTTGGTCGAAATCAAGAGTTCGCGGATGATGCATCGGCCTTCGGCAGAGGTATCTGTACCATAGTTCACCGATGAGAATACCACCTGATTGCCACCGCGGGAGTGGATGGTGTTCATGTTGTGGATGAACGCTTCCATCGACTGGTGTACGCGGTTTACGGTGCGGTTGATGGCATGCTGCTTCATGCGCTCATCACCCTGCATGAAGAGAAGGTCCTTGGCAATGTAGTCTTCAATCGGAGCATCGTACAAGTGCTTCAAGTCCATACCGGTGAGGTTTTCGATGTTCTTCACCTCTTCT
>JAFYWH010000151.1 GCA_017558175.1 Bacteroidaceae bacterium | reverse complement strand
TTTTACTGATGCGTTAATTTTAAAATAAACTTAGTTCTTTGATGTTTTGGTTTTGATTGAGTAGTTGATCTGCTGGTCTTGTGAGCAAATCCCTAATATTCATACGTTCAAAAACGGATACTCTGAGTAACATTTCTACCTCTGTAATGGAGTAATCGCTTCCACATTTGGCTTTGATTATTGCCACGAGTAGGTATGTGCAAATCGCAACCCAAAGTTGAATCTTAACTGCATTTTCGGAATGTCCCCACAAAGCTTTGATTGTAAGGTTTCCTTTGATCCATTTAAAGAAAGTTTCTATTTGCCATCTGTTTCGGTAGATATTAGCTATCTGCAAGGCGCTTATATCAGAATTATTGCTGATAAATTCCAGTTCCTCGTCATTCTCCAAGTCATAATATTTGACTAAACGGAATGGTTTTGGATAGAACTTCTTTGGTTGGTATCCTGTCAGTCTGATGGTATGATCACCCCGAAGTCCAGTATTCTCATCTATGTTGTAGTTAGTTTCAATGACTTCATACTTCATATTCTTTTTGGCTCTGGTTACAAAATAAGCGTTGTTGGTATGAATACGATATAAAGCCTCAAAATCAACGTATGCTTTATCCATCACATATATTGCCCATGGTGATATATCCATGATATCCAACACGTTGCTATCATGATATTTACCATGAGTGATATGAATAAAGGAAGGAATACTGCCTCGTAAATCCAAAAGAGTGTGCATTTTGATAGCACCTCTTTCGTATTTACCAAATGCCCAGGACATCAACTTTATACTGCATGATATTGTTGTGGAGTCCAATGCAAAGATCTCCCATTCAGGTAGCCAGACATCTGGAATATTTTCCTTTGCATAAAGCGGTCTTGCCATTTTTATCAAGACGACCCCCAACTCTTCGAAGATGTGATAATCTCTATTTTCTCCAGCTCTTGAAAGAGATGATTCGTTCACCGTTTGGCGAAAGCCAAGATGATATAGCCATTTTTCATGAGCTTTGAGACATAGACAAATATCTCGCAGAGAATCACATGCTGACAGTTGGCCAAAAATCAGATGTAGCAGATGATTGTAGCTGGTTAAATGTCTGTATCGATAATCACCCTTGTACTTATTGACAATTTTGTCGAACTCGTATCTAGGAAGAAAATCAATGACTTGAGAGAAGATAAACTTACCTTTATTCATAATCTTGCAGTGTTGAAACCGCAAAATTACTTACTCAAATCAAATCAAAAAATCAAAGAACGAATATAAATAGCTATATATTAACAACTTAAATAACTTAGATGCGAAGTTAACGCATCACTAATATTTATAAATTATTCAATTGATAAGATATTAGATAATAATGCTCTACTTCTTGGGCTATCTTCTGCATCAGACGCTTTCCTTCCATCTGTTTGCTCCATTGTTCCAACTTTTGTTTGATTACATCCTTGTTCTTGTCTTCAAAGAGTAACCATGAACGGACAGGTTTACCAATCTCTATCGTTTCAACACCCTTGCTCAAACTTACTGCATCAATCCATGCACCTGCTTGCTTCTCAAGCGGACAATTGAATATTTGCCCATTAATGATATATAAGGACAAGGAAGATTGGTTCTTATTGTCGATGGCTGCATCAACTCTTACACCCACCGTTCCACTAATTTTTCCTATTCCAAACGACTTTTCATCGATGATCTTTCCGTTTCGATATTCGGATATAATCAAAACACCGTTCAATTCGTTAGCGAATTTGGGCGAAACAATTTTGATATATACAGCCGAATCGCCTGTTGGAACAGACAAGTTGAGAGCTCCCTTTGGTAGAGTTAAAGTGGTCTGCCCATTTTTATTCGTTAAGAAATAACCAGTCTTGGAGTCCTTCTTTATGGAATCCTTATTATAATAATGAGGTACATTATTCCGCTTCAGATACTCCTGTACTTGAGAGTGCAAGCTTTGTCCTTGAACTAAAGAAACAGACCACAACGAAAGAAATAACAATAATAAAAGTCTCATATTATTGCCCTCTCATATTAGGACAATACCCTATAAGATATCCATCCACTGGATAAAGACAATCGTATGACAAATCAACAAAACAACGGTGACTTGCACATTCCAACCATCCTGTTTCATCCATAGCCAAAGCTTCTACATTAGCCATTGCCACGTCTGACAACATGGCATCAAATTTTAGAGAATTATACACTGTAACACCACTGGCCAAAACTACGGTAGCAAGAAAGGCTACCTTCATTAAACTCTTGTTCATTTTTTTACTTTTTTATTTGTTTATACTAATATTTTTTCTATTTCCTCATTCTATTTTCTGCATCACTCTATCCCACCGTATCTTGCCGGTACTTATGTCTACCGACTTCCAGATTCTCGTTGCCACACCTACGATATAAGGTTCTGGCAACAAGCCCCAGTAACGGGAATCCTTCGAGTTCTCCATATAGTCACCACCCACAAAGTAATAGTTTTCCTTAAAACGATATTCCTGTATCAAGCTATCGCCTAAAAACACCTTGTCCGCATGCCATGACAATATTTTATGCTGCTCCCACTCTATCAAATTCCGGTAGAGCTTCACGGCGGTGGAGTCCATCGCCACCGTCTGCCCTCTGGCGGGAACATGCAGAGGACCAAAATCCTGTATCATCCAGTTCATGTATTTGTCCCAAGGATAAGTATCCATGACAACACCCCTTGCATTCTCTTTATCAAGACGTGCGATTCTATTCTGTGCCCGAACATTTCCTATCGGTTCGTCTATACCTTTTATATAATAATGTCCCTGCCTGATTCCCATGGTATCGCCAGGTAAGGCGATGCATCGTTTCACATAGTATTTCAGCAAGTGCATGGAGAGGCTGTCATTCTTATGGGGATAGGGATAGTGAAATACCAACACGGCATTACGTTTCACTTTCCCTAGTCCCGGCAGGCGATCTATCTCTACTTCTTTTTCTTCAGCTGCGTCCCAAATGTTGAAGATTCTGGCTCCCATGAGGGTTTTGTTTACTAAGATGTTGTCACCGGGTTGCAATGTGGGTTGCATGGAATCGGTGGGAATCCGGAAAGTTGCAATAACTGTTACTTGCAATAAAAGGCAAAACAGCACTAAAACACCTGTTCCCATAAACAGATTCAACAACCTATCCACATATTTCTGTAACCACTTCATTATAGTCGCATACCCTCTCTAGAAAATCTGCAATTATTTAAAGTCTACAATTTTATTTCCAATAGAACCTGTTCCCCATCATCACCAATCGCAACCGCATAGATTTTCTCATCATCATCAGTTACCGTAAAACTTGTGATAGCATAATTACCACAATCATATCGAGCTATCGGATTACCCTTCCAATCAAACTGACAGATAGCAGACGGCATCGATGTCGGATTAACTTTCCCATGCAACGTAGCATACAAATACTTATCCGTAGCTGCAAAATACGCGAAACCACCTATCGTTTCAGGAGTCGGACGAAAAACATGTCCCTTTTGTTCGAAAATCGGTTCATAAAAATGTTTTAAAACGACCCTTTTTCTACTATCCAAGTCGAACACTTCAAGAATCCCTCCGAATGCCGAACCGGCAGCCAAATATCGACCATCTGGACGGACACTAGTGACAGATTGTAAATTCATATAGTTATACCAATCCTCCTGCGTCGGGAACTTATTACTGTCTGGAATGTCAGACGATATGAAATTTTGCACTTCCGCTGGAGTACCAATCAACATACGACTTCCCTTGACAGCCGGAGCATAAAAAAGGGAGTCTCTCAAAAAACGGACGATTGAAGTACGCACAAAATCCTCCGACATTTTGAAACTATTGTATTCAGGAATTCCCCCTTCATGTATTTTAAGCAGGTCATACTGGAGTAAAGCTTGTTTCCCCCAATCACAAACATACAACAAATGATTAATTTTATCTACAGATAAAGTAGTAGGTCTTATCAATTCGTTTGGTCCAGGACCTTTTCTACCAAAATTCAAAACTAAATCCCCTGTGTAACGATTGAATATAGCTATATAATTATCATTATTACCTGTACCCATCACCAACAACGAATCTACAACCATTGGTGTATCTCCATACTTGAACATATACTCATCGTTCAACACTTTGATTGCTTTGGGATTTTTTTTAGCAAATTGCGGTGCTTCATATGTAACCTCATTCGTACATGATAAAGCAAGGCACATAATTACACTAACATACAACCATTTCATTGTTATAAAATCATCTATTAATTGTAATTTGTCCAAGATGTATTACCACATTTACCGCATTTTCCACTAACATTATGAGGTGTAGATTTCTCTTTTCGTTCGTCAGGATACCATATAGTAAGACAAGACGGGCATACAACATAACATTCAACTACAGCAATAATCGACTCCCAACATTCACCAGTTATAGTACTATTCGGATTTTCTGCCTGAGCCAACGCTTCCACATTAGCCATAGCAATATCAGACAACTCTATCGGCTTATGAGCATTAAACACATTAACACCAGCAATCATTGCAACTGCAACAACAAACACAATCTTCAGAAATTTACTTTTCATCTTTTTTAATTTTTAATTTAACTAATAATTATTTAGCATCCCCCTTCACCGTTAAACGAAGAGGAGAATTTTCCACATTACAATACACCGTTACCGTTTTATTGAAATGTCCTGTTTTTTCCGCTTCGTAAATCACTTTCACTCCCAGTGTACCACCCGGACGGACAGGTTCTTTTGAGTATTCCACCTTGGTACAGCCACAAGAAGTGACGATATCCTGTATCACCAACAGATTATCACCTGTATTGGTCAACACAAAACTTCTTTCCTGTTTTTCCGACTTCGGGAAACTACCGAAATCCATTACCTTTGAATTAATGAAAGCGGTTGTCAGTTTTTCATTCGAAACCGTTTTACCATTACCTTTTATCAAATTCAAGTAGAGTCCTTTCACATTCGGATTCTGAACGGGATTACCCAATGCTATCACCCTATTCTCCTTGTCCAATAAAAAAGTTTGAAACATCATCTCACTCGGAAAATGGTTCAAGCGATTAAAATCATCCTTTTCATCGAAAGAAACAGGATAAGCAAAGCCATCTCTACGGGTAAGATATCTTAATTCCTTCATATCCTTGGGATGGAAGTAAAACAAGAACGGAACATTGCCATTTGTTAATGAATCCACCTCCTTGACCAACTCTTTCCAACGGTGCAATTGAAGTTTACAACTGGTACAACCCACCGAATCTATGTACGTCACTATCTTGTAAGTTGCATTCTTAAAGTCGAAGTCCACCGTATCTTTCCCTTGAATGGTAAAGGTAGAATGAGCAGGGAAAAGAATTTCCTTCCCTTCCCATTCCTTGACCAATCTGCTCAAACGTTCTTTTTCTGATTCTTCACAAGAAGCAAAGAACAGACATACACACAAACCAAGAATCCTGTTCAACGCTTGCACCATTCTTATAAGGTATAAGTTCCGTAGTAAATGCTTCCATCTTCGGTTTCAATCTGCACCCAATAGATACCACTAGCTGTAGAAGTTGCCAAAATCAAGGCATTTTCTGCCGACCAACGTTCACCGGTCATCTGATTGGTTACAGTCAAGGTGTATTCGCCTACTTCGCATAGCATGGAAAGTTGTACCATACCGTCTGCGTATACGCATGTGAAAGGGATTAAGGTACGAGGATATCTATCCTCATTATCAGAATCACCTTTATCCAATTTCACATCTACGACCTTTTCTGCCTGTACCTCTAAGCTTGCTGCGCCAGCATACACTTGCAATGAAAGCAGTAACATTAAAAATCCTAAAATCTGTTTCATCATTCTTTGGTTTAAAGTTTTAAATTCATGTTGCAAAGGTATACAGAACACATGTATTAACCAAGAAAATCAAGAAATCCGAATTTGACAACATTGTCTATAACCATCTGAATATCAATGGTGTGTATACTGTCAAAAACAATCTTTTTGACAGTATACACATTCTATTGATTATCAACATGTTACATTATTCATTTAGGGGGGGGTAGCTGTTAAATAATTAAAAATCAATCACTTACAAAGCATCACCAAGTATAAATCCTTATGAAGTAAGTCGGAAGCCTCCAAATACTTGCGGAGACGATACCGTTTCTGATAGACCGAATCCTCCGTTTCGTTCATCAACATTGCTATCAGGTGAATCGAAAAACCGGCAAAAAAATAGCAAGTACGACGATAATCTGCCTCGTCAGCCCATTTCATTTCATGACGGAAATGCAACATTGCATCATCGTTATATAAGTTTACCAATCTTTCCACTTCACGATAAGCTTTGTTTCCTTCATAGTATTTTTCTTGCCATAGCGTGATTTCCTTACGAAGCTTCTTATTTTTCGCCTCTTCCTTTCCTTTCTGAAGCAATACTAACAACAATTTACTCATAGAAGCAAACCAATTCTTGAACACATCTGCCACAAGAACTGTCTTTTGAGACAACCGTTTCTCCAAGCTATGTTGCAACTCCTCGGCTTCTTGAATATACCGATGATAGTCTTCTTCCTGTTTCTGAAGTTCAGTACGAAGACTCAAAATAGAGGCAGAAGCAGATTTGTCCTTATCCCCCAATTCTGCCAATAACGACTCAATCCTACAGCGGCTTTCCTTATCACGCTGAAGCATTTCATCGTTCAGTTCGTCAATGGTCTTTCGAGCCTTTTCCTTCTCTATCTTCAGTTTTCGCCATAATATCCAAGCGACGACCAATATAAGAATAGAGAAAAACAATACATAAAGTATCCTAAGCTGCTTTTCCATCCGAAGACGATAAGCCTCAAACTCCAATTTTTCCGATAAGTAATCCCGCTGAGCCGTCAAGACTGGTTGTTGTAATGCTTGCCTAGCTTCCTTATTCTGCAAACTTATTCCCTTCAGCAATTCCTGATATGCCAATTCTCCTTTGCCTTTACAGGAATACAATTCCGCAGAAGAAACATATAAATTGATGGAATCCCTACAGGATTTCGCACATAGCCAGCCTTTTTCAAGACATTGTTCTGCACGTACAAAATCACCTGTCGATGTATACATTTCTACCAAGCTACCCATAAATGAAGCGGAAACATTATCCACATCCGTTACAGATTCCAATTCTTTATAAAAAGTCTGAGCTTCCATCATCCGCTCTTCTTCAACACAAAACATCACCAAATCGCCTAAACATGACTTCATTAAAGCATTATCCTCTTCTTTCTTGGCAAAATCCAATGTCATCCGAAACAAACGTTCGGCTTTGTCATATTCATTCATACTGCGAAGAAGGTTACTCAGATTCAACCACATATAGTTGCGATGACGAATCTTCCCTGAACGCTCATAACATTCAGCCGCTTTCTGATGCGCCTCCAAACTCTTGGGATAATCATAGTACAGGCGATAAATGCGCCCCATCTCCGCATAAAGCAACCCAGCAAGGTAGTCATCCCCCACAGCATCCACTAATTGTTCCGCCTCCATGTAGCACAAAGTGGCATTCTGGTAGTCCTGGGCATTAGTATGCACCCTACCCTTATAATAAAAGGAAAGGAACTTGTGGCGCACATCGTCAGTATGGCGGTAGTAGTCTACCGCTACGGAGATTAAGGAGTCGTTGGTTTCATCCTGATAGGTCTTGTCTTGCGCCTGGGTATAGAGCAAGGCATAGAGGGCACGGATGCGATTTTGCCCCATTTCATCGGTAGAAACGGTGTTCAGCACCGCCCAAGCGGAGTCGGGATCTTCGTTCATCAATGCCTCGGCACGATGCAGGGGTTCGGTAACGTGCTTGGGGTCGCTACATGCCCCAAAGGTTACTAAAAACAGGAGCAAGAAAAGGAAGTATCGGGTCTTCATGTCTTTTAAAATTAAGTTCCAAAGACAAAGATAATGAAAAAACACGAATTTCCCTAAGGATTCGCCCTAAGTGGTGACACTCGTGCCACCAAGGGGTTAAAGTGCTGTGTTTCATCAAGAAAAGGGTGGCAGGAGTGCTGCAACCGCTCCTTTCATCGTGCCACCATTGAATGATAAATCTGCACTTTGAAAAAACGCCTTGGTGTTTGGACCAAAACGCTTAGGCGTTTGAGGTGAAACGCCTAAGCGTTTTTTTAAAAGACCTTGATGTTTTTGAAAAAGAATTAGGTCTGTAAATATTTATACGAATTTCTGCAAAAAGCCATAAAGGATGTTCCCGAGATCCTTCGCTTTGCTCTGGATGACAGAATGCTTTAAAATCGCAGGGATGATTAAGGGTGGCAGGAAAAAGGATGGGTGGCAGGAGTCGTGCCACCCATTGCGTACTGAATACCAACGGGTTATGGGCTTGTTGCACGGGTGGCAGCAAAAAACCGGAACCCATGGGAAACACGGATTCCGGCAATATTCTATAACAATGAAATCAAGAGATTATTCTTCAGTATAGCGTTCGATGGTCTGAGCGCGGTCTGGACCTACAGAGATAATCTTGATTGGAGTTTCAAGCTGTTCTTCCAAGAAAGTAACGTAAGCGTTGAATTCTTCCGGGAATTCGTCTTCGCTGGTCATCTTGGTCATGTCGGTCTTCCAACCCGGAAGCTCTACATAGATAGGCTCTACACCTTCGGTAATGTCGTATGGGAAGTAGTCTACTTCTTCGCCATTTACATTGTAAGCCACACAAGCCTTGATAGTGTCGAAACCATCGAGCACGTCGCTCTTCATCATGATAAGGTGAGTTACACCATTCACCATAATAGAGTACTTCAAGGCTACCAAGTCAATCCAGCCACAACGGCGTTCGCGACCGGTTACCGCACCATATTCATGACCGAGGTCACGGATAGTCTTGCCGGTTTCGTCGAACAACTCTGTTGGGAACGGACCTGAACCTACGCGAGTACAATAAGCCTTCATGATACCATATACATTGCCAATCTTGTTCGGACCGATACCGAGACCTGTACAAGCACCTGCACAAACGGTATTCGAAGAAGTTACAAACGGATAAGAACCGAAGTCCACATCAAGCAAAGTACCCTGAGCACCTTCGCAAAGCACGCTCTTGCCTTCGCGCAAAAGACCATTGATTTCGTGTTCGCTATCTACCAAGTGGAATTCGCGGAGGTAGTCGATGGCTTCCAACCATTCCTTTTCCAATTCAGTGATATCGTATTCATAGTTCATGCTCTTCAAAATCTGTTCGTGACGAGCCTTGGCTGCTGCATACTTAGCTTCGAAATTGCAGAGAATATCACCTACACGGAGACCGTTACGGCTTACCTTATCTGTATAAGTAGGACCGATACCCTTACCTGTAGTACCTACCTTGGCATCACCCTTGGCTGCTTCGTATGCTGCATCGAGCACACGGTGAGTAGGCATAATCAAGTGAGCCTTCTTTGAAATATGAAGACGTTCCTTCAATGGGTGGCCACTGGCTTCCAATGCTACCGCTTCGCCCTTGAAGAGCAATGGGTCGAGCACCACACCATTACCGATGATATTCACTTTGTCGCCCTGGAAAATACCTGAAGGAATTGAGCGAAGCACATACTTCTGACCTTCGAATTCCAATGTATGACCGGCATTCGGACCGCCCTGGAAACGGGCTACTACATCATAACGGGGAGTCAATACATCGACAACCTTACCTTTGCCTTCGTCACCCCATTGCAAACCTAACAAGACATCTACTTTCATGTTACTTTGATTTTATGTTATTCATTCTTTTTTTCTTCGCAATCGCACATCGGGTACAGATACCATAGATGTACAGGGAATAGTGGGAAGCCTTGAATCGCTTCAGCTTGGTAGAACCGATGGCTTGCTTCAGGTTCTCGTCCTGAAACTCGGTTACCGTGCCACATTCCGTGCATATCATGTGATGATGCGTTTCGTTCTTATAAGCACGCTCGTACTGGGAGGAAGTGCCAAACTGATGGCGGATGACCAGATTCGCATCCATCAAAAGGATGATGGTATTGTAAAGGGTCGCCCGACTCACCCGGAAGTGTCCTTCCGTCTCCATATAGTTGTAGAGCATCTCGATATCGAAATGTCCCTGGAAGGTATAGATGGTATCGAGAATGGCATACCGTTCGGGTGTCTTGCGATGCCCGTTCTTCTGCAAATAATCAGTCAGCATTTGTTTGACCGTCTCTCTTACGTTCTCTTCCATAACAATTCTCTATCAGCCTTCAAAGTTAAACGTTTTTATGATAACTTGAAAGTTTAATGCAAAGATTCTGCCTCTAATTTTACATCTTCTATCAAAGCCAGCACTTCTGCCTTGCCCGAAACGGACATAGGTTGAAGCAACTTCAGGAGTTTACGGGCTTGTTCCTTGCCCAAACAAGCATATCTGCGTAAAGCGGTAGAAGCACCACGGCACACCATACCGGTTTCTCCTTGAAGGGCAGTCAACGCTTGGTCAAGCAATTCATTCTCAGCTCGTTCGTTCATTTCATTACCCTTCATAAGCAAGCGGGCCATGAGCATATAGCCACAGAACTGGAAGTACTCGCCTTCGTCGGCCATCCATTGGAAAGCCTTGTCCGATGCATAAGGAAGATGCTGGAAGAGGTTCATGCATGTCAATTCGGCAATTTCCGGATAATGCATGTCTTCCACCCAAATATCGGCTATTTCAGGGTAGAACGAGTCCACCGGTTGCAAAAGACCGGCCAAAATCTTGCATTCGCGGATGTTTTCCTTCCACAAGGCCTGTGCCACCTGATGGTTTTTCTCGAACTTGGCCGCTATCTCCTTGAGGCGAGGAAGCTCGATGCCGAAATTCAGCTTATAGTCAAGCCCCTTGTCGCGCATGCTTTGCGAAACTATTCCGTTCATGAACAAACGGAATTGCTTCTTTATTTCTCTGATGGTTTCTTGAGTTTCCATACGATTTCTCCATTCCCCCTTGTGAAGGGGGTCAGGGGGATGTTCCATTGGCTTGGTTGTACCCAAAAGCTCTCCTTGCGGATGTTACATCCCCCTACCCCCTTCTTAAGGGGGATTATAATACTATTTTTTATTAATTTCTATAAGGAAGAGTTGCATAATCCTTGCTATAACGGAGCATCTGTTCCGCATAGCCTTCTCCGTAGCTCACTACCACATCGGTGATGTTGCCTTCCGCATCGGTCTTGGCGGTATAAACCGGGTTTACAAATCCCTTGTATGGAGCCAAGTTGAGCTTTTCGTAACGGGTCAGGATTTCCTTATGCAATTCCGGTTCTACCTTTACGGCATAAGCTTCTACCATCTGACGAGCTGCTTCGAAATCGCCTTCGCTCTTGATGCGCTGAATTTCGTTAAGTAATTGGCCAAACAAGGCACGGAGCTTTTCGTAATCGTTCACCTTTACGTAAGTCTTGCCATCCTTCTTCACCAACTCGGTTACCTTTTCGGCAGCACCCTTTTCGAATGCCCACTTGGCAATGAGCTGACGGTTACGCATGTGAGCTTCTTCAATGTTGTTACCCAACTCGATGCGTACCAACTGGGTCATCAAACCATTCATCATATAAGAATAGTATTCAGCCTTGTAAGCATCGGCATCAGGTGTCAAGCCCAATTCCTGCATCTTGGCATCCGGCAAGTAATACAAGCCGAACAAGTCAGCACGGGCTTCTTCGATGGTTGAACCGTATGCCTTCAATGCATCAGGGTCTACACCCGGAAGCAACTGGCCCGAACCATGACCAAGACATTCGTGAAGGTCGGTATGGAGGTCGCCGGTAAGGTCGCCATACTTTTCAAGGTATCCCTTTTCTACTTCACTATATACGAACTCGTCCGAGAAACCATTGCCATGAGCAGCCTTGTTGTATGCATCGGTAAAGTTACCGATGGTTACCGACTTAGAGCCATGTACGCTACGAATCCAGTTAGAGTTCGGCAAGTTGATACCGATAGCTGTAGCCGGATACAAGTCACCAGCCACAATAGCAGCAGTAATAACCTTGGCCGATACGCCCTTCACTTCTTCTTTCTTGAAACGCTTGTCCACTGGTGAATGGTCTTCAAACCATTGGGCATTGTCGCTAATCAATTCGGTACGCTTGGTGCTTACCAAGTCCTTGAAGTTCACGATAGATTCCCAGCTGGCCTTCATACCGAGCGGGTCACCATAGCTTTCAGTAAATCCGTTCACGAAGTCCACTCTCGAATCGAGATCCTTCACCCAAAGAATAGCATATTCGTCGAAAGTCTTCAAGTCACCATCCTGATAGAACTGGATCATCTTTTCGATAACGGCTTTCTGCTTGTCGTTTTCGGCTACTTCTTTCGCCTTTTCCAACCAATAGATAATCTTGTCGATGGCCTGACCATAGAGTCCACCCGATTTCCATACCTTTTCTTGTACCTTTCCGTTTTCCTTTACCAAACGGCTGTTCATACCGAACATCACAGGCATGGTGTCGTTCGGGTTCTTCATCTTGCCATAGAAAGCTTCGGCCTCAGCTTGAGTCACTCCATCGTAGAAGTTGGAAGCAGAAGTGAGTACCAAATCTTCGCCATCGGCTTGGTTCACTCGCTTAGCCATGACTTTGGCATCGAAAATAACCGGGAATACTTCATCGCACAATTCACTCAAGGTCTGACCTTCGGCCAACGGAAGTTTAGCAGCATCTACGCTTTCCAATGCAGCACGGAAGAATTCAGGAGTGAAGCCCGGTGCAAACTTGTCTGCCGCATAATGGTGATGGATACCGTTGGAGAACCATACGCGCTTGAGGTATACCTCCATGTTCTTGAAATTGGCATCTGTACGGTCTCCCTGATAATCGGTATAGACGATTTCCAACATCTTACGGATAATGAGGTTGTACTTGCCGTTCTGGTCGAACAGGATATCACGACCCACAAGAGCAGCTTCTGAAAGATAGTACACCAACTTCTTCTGCTCCAATGGCAATTCATCGAATCCGTGTACTTTATATCTGAGCAATTGCAAATCGGCAAACTGCTCTACGGTATAGTCGAAAGCATCTTCTTGCTGTTGAGGTTTCTGACCACAGCTGGCCAACATCATGGTTCCCATTAATCCTATCATTACTTGTTTTTTCATTTGCTTTTATATTTGGTAAAACAAAAAAAGGAAAACCTTTGTTTTCCTTTTATACACTTGGTTATTATATGCTTATTTCTTAGCCTTTTCTGCCAAAATTCTCTTGCGGTATCCGTTAGGAGTTTCGCCGATGATGCGATAGAAAGCAGCATAGAAAGACTGACGGTTCGCAAAACCTACCATAGCACTGATTTCTTCTACATTCTTTTCTGCGTTCTTCTTGTCGCCCAACAAGCGCAAGGCATCCTTTACGCGATATTCATTCAGCAAGCAAGAATAGTTCATGCCGAAACGGGAATTGACTACAGCCGACAAATAACGAGTGTTGGTCTTCAACAATTTCGCCAAGTCCTTAGAAGAGAAATTCGGGTCCTTATATTTCTTCTTTACGATAACGATATCGACAATTTTCTGATACAATTCGTCTGCCAACTCTGCACGAATCATCGTACGATAAGCAGCATCCTTTTCACGTTTTTCACGTAAATTGTAGGGCAACTTCTTGGGGGTTTCTGATTGTCCTTCTTGTTCTGTTAGTTTATAGCTCATCTCAATTAGATTTATTGGTTTCTTTTTAAAATCTTATTATCCTACAAAATTGGTTGTTTTTTTTTATATATGCAATTTTTTTCATGTTTTTTCTTCGGATTTTCTTCAGAAACCTACCTTCGGAATATTATTACACCTATTCTCCTTATTATATAAAGATTTTATTACCTTTGCAACAACTAAATTTGTACAGATATGCTACAAACTCTAAAGACTTATTTTGGCTACGATACTTTCCGACCCTTACAACGAGATATCATCGAGCATATTCTGGACCGGAAAGATGCCATCGTGCTGATGCCTACCGGAGGCGGAAAATCCATCTGCTACCAGCTCCCGGCACTCCTCATGGAAGGAACAACCGTTGTAGTTTCTCCGCTGATTTCGCTCATGAAAGACCAAGTGGAAAGCTTGCGTGCCAATGGCATTTCTGCCCGTGCATTGAACAGCAACAACAACGATACGGAGAATGTGATGCTCCGCCGGGAATGCTACCAAGGAAAAGTAAAATTGCTATACATATCACCCGAACGTCTGCTCATGGAACTTGACTTCTTGCTAAGAGAAATCAAGGTATCGCTTTTTGCCATTGACGAAGCGCATTGTATCTCCCAATGGGGACACGACTTCCGTCCGGAATATACCCAGCTGAAAGTCCTTCGCGAGAAGTTCCCCCAAACGCCCATTGTGGCCTTGACCGCTACGGCCGACAAGATAACAAGACAGGACATAGTCAAGCAACTGGCATTGAAAAATCCGAAGACATTCATCTCTTCTTTCGACCGACCGAACCTGAGCCTTGATGTACGCCGAGGTTATCAGCAGAAGGAAAAGACACGCACCATCTTGGAGTTCATCTTCAAGCGACCGAACGAATGTGGCATCGTGTATTGCATGAGCCGGGACAAGACGGAGAAGGTGGCAGAAATGCTCATCCGCCATGGGGTGAAAGCTACGGCTTATCACGCCGGTCTTACTCCAACCGCCCGCGATAAGGCACAAGAAGATTTCATCAACGACCGGGTGCAAGTGGTATGTGCCACCATTGCTTTCGGGATGGGTATCGACAAATCGAACGTGCGATGGGTAATTCATTACAACATGCCGAAAAGCATCGAGAGCTTTTATCAGGAGATAGGCCGTGCCGGACGCGATGGCGTGAAGAGTGATACGCTCCTATTCTACTCGTTGGGCGACTTGGTGATGCTCTCAAAGTTCGCTATGGATAGTGGTCAACAGACCGTGAACTTGGAGAAATTGAACCGCATGCAACAATATGCGGAATCGGACATCTGCCGAAGACGCATCTTGCTCAATTACTTTGGGGAGAATATGGAACACGATTGCGGGAATTGTGACGTGTGCCGGAATCCACCGGAACGGTTCGATGGAACCATTATCGTGCAGAAAGCATTGAGTGCTATCATGCGTACCGAACAACAGATCGGTACCCGAATGCTCATCGCCATTCTTCGTGGAAACTTTATCGAAGGTTTGGCTGAAAAAGGGTACGACAAACTGAAGACTTTCGGAGTGGGGCGAGACATTCCGCAAAGAGATTGGCAAGACTATCTGCTACAAATGCTGAACATGGGTTATTTCGAAATAGCTTACAACGAAAGCAACCATCTGAAGATTACTCCTTCTGGCGCCAAGGTGCTATATGGCCAGGAAAAGGCAATGATGGTAGTCATCAAGCGCGAAGAACAGGAAACCAAAGCCAAAGGAAGAGGCAAGAAAAAGGAAACGGAAGAAAAGGCTTTGTTCAAAGTGCCGGCATCGGTACCGGTAGGCGAAGAAGACCAAATGTTGTTCGAAGAATTGCGTGTACTCCGCAAACGATTGGCCGACCAACAAGCCATCCCGGCTTACATCGTTCTTTCGGACAAGACCTTGCATCTGCTTGCCATTCAGCGACCTACCACCCTCGAAGAGTTCGGTATGGTGAGCGGTATTGGTGAATACAAGAAAGAAAGATACGGAAAGGAATTCGTGGAAGTTATCAAGCAAGTATTGGGCAAGTAAAACGATTTCATGTTGTGTATCAAAATGCGCATCCACTTCTTTTTTTAGGCACGGATTACACGGATTGCACGGATAATTTATATAAACATACACTAAAAACCGTATTAATCCGTGTAATCCGTGCCTAATTTATTTTATGACACACGTTCTTGGGGGATGTTCCGTTGCACTCACCCATTTATTTGGAACGGGCTTTTTTCAATTGTTCATGCAATAGCGAACGGGGAACTCCCATCTCCACCGCCTTCTCGAAAGCGGTGTATGCTTCACGTTTGCGACCCAAAGTCAAATAGATTTCACCACACATTACATAGAGTTCCTCATCGTGAGGAGCGAGTTTCACGGCCGATTCCAAATCGAGCAAAGCCAATTCGGGAGTGTTCATCTCGACCTCCAATTCAGCCCTCGCCTTCAAGAGGGAAACATCCTTCGGATAATCCACTATCAACCGATTGAATTCCTCCAACGATTCATGATAGCGATGCAACTTCTGATTGACCATCGCCATACCGATGCGGGCTGTCTTGTCTTCGGGCAAAACTTCCAACAAGCGCTGATAGTCTACCTTGGCATCCTGATATTGGCGTCGGGTCATATAGATATAAGCACGGAACTGAAGGGCTTCCGCATTCTTTTCATCAAGGTCGATGACATTGCAATAATCCACATAGGCCTTGTCCTTATAGTCCATCTCCAGATACAACGAAGCGCGGTTGAGCAACATCGTGATGGAGTAAGGAGTCCGATTCAAAGCCAAAGTATACGATTCCAAAGCTTCCTTGTTCTTCCCCATCCGTCGCTGAATGGTTCCTAAATTGGAAAACAACAAGGCATTCCGCATATTGGCAGGTTCCAAGCGGAGGGCCTGTTGAAACAAACCTTCAGCTTGAGAAAGACTATCCTTCTCCACGGCATCCATGGCACGTGAAATCAGTTCATCGTATGTCTGTGCAGAAAGTTGGAAACAAGCCAACATCCCGACGATAATCATTCGTATTCTTTTCATCATTTTTCAAACTTTGATTGCAAAGGTAATACAAAGAAGGTTATCCAATCTTTACTTTTCTGAAAAAAAACTTAAGGTTCATTTCGCTTTCCGGCTGAAGTCTGTATATTTGTAAGCAAATCATTAAACAGAAAAAGTCATGAAACTAGAAAAAGCGATATTTGCCGCCGGATGCTTCTGGGGCGTACAATACCAGTTCCAACGAGTGCCCGGCGTGTTGAAAACCACCGTGGGATATACGGGAGGACCGGAGGAAAATCCTCAATACCCGGAAGTGAAAGCACACAAGACGCAACATGTAGAAGCTATCGAAGTGGAATACGATGCAGAGGTAGTCAGTTACGAAGACTTGTGCAAGGTGTTCTTCGAGATTCATGATCCGGCACAAACCGATGGTGTAGGTCCGGACATCGGCCCTCAATACAGAAGCGAAATCTTCTACTTGGATGAAGAACAGAAGCAGATAGCAGAAGCTGTCATCGAATTGTTACGTTCGAAAGGACATGAGGTGAATACCATCCTCCGTCCGGAAGAGAAGTTCTGGGTAGGCGAAGAATATCATCAGGACTATTACAACAAGACCGGCGATGAACCGTATTGTCACATCCGGGTGAAGAAGTTTTAAAAGGAAAGAGGGTGCTTACACACCCTCTTTCTTTATATAATCTACAATCCAAGCACCTACTTCCTTAGTGCCATATTTCTCGCCACCTGCCACTTGAATTTCCGGTGTGCGGACATTGGCATCGAGCGATGCATCCACGGCCTTGCGAATCAATGCACCTTCTTCCTTCAAGTCGAAATACTCAAACAACATGGCTACCGAAAGAATCTGTGCCAACGGATTGGCAATATTCAATCCCTTTGCCTGTGGCCATGAACCATGAATAGGCTCGAATACCGGTGTGCTTTCGCCTGTAGAAGCCGATGGCAACAAGCCCATTGAACCGCTGATTACCGAACCTTCATCGGTCAAGATATCACCGAATGTATTCTCTGTTACCATCACATCGAAAAATGTCGGTTCCTGAATCATGCGCATGGCAGCATTGTCCACATACATATAGTCGGTAGTAACTTCCGGATATTGTGGAGCCATTTCTTGGGCAATCTGTCTCCAAAGACGGGATGAAGCCAAGACATTGGCCTTATCTACCACGGTGAGGTGCTTGTTACGCTTCATGGCATACTCGAAACCTACTTTCAAGATTCGCTCAATCTCCGGACGAGTGTAATAATTGGTATCATACGCCTTATCGTTGTCCTGATACTTCTCGCCAAAATACATACCACCAGTCAACTCACGGATGCAGATGAAATCGGCATTTTCCACCAACTCTGCGCGGAGCGGTGACTTGTGAATCAAGCACTTGAAAGTCTGTACCGGACGGATGTTCGCAAACAAGCCGAGCTTCTTGCGCATTGCCAACAAGCCTTGTTCCGGACGAACCTTTGCAGTAGGATCGTTATCGAACTTCGGGTCACCCACGGCCGAGAACAATACCGCATCGGCATTCTTGCAAACCTGATACGTTTCTTCAGGGAACGGATCGCCTACCTTGTCGATGGCATCTGCACCACAGATGGCATATTCATAACTCACTTCATGACCGAACTTTTCGCAAACGGCGCTCATTACATCCACACCTTGCACGGAGATTTCGGGACCGATACCGTCACCCGGTAATACTGCTATATTAAATTTCATATTCTTTCTCTATCATATTCAACATTTTCATGGTTGCCTTGATGGCTGCTTCCGTCTGGTCGGCATCGAGACCTCGTGTACGGAAATCTTTACCTTGGAAACTCCAATGGATGGTAGTCTGCACAAAGGCATCGGTTCTACCGCCCGGAGGAATAGTCACGGCATAGTTGGTCAACATCGGGAACTTTCTTCCCAGCGTCTCCTTATATATCTTGCGGAGTGCACGTACAAAGGCGTCGTACTGACCATCACCGCTCGAATTTTCTTCGTATTCCTTTCCGTTGATTTCTACCTTTACGGTAGCCATCGGTCGCAAGCCATAGGCCAAGTTTACGATGTAACTCTTCAGCTTCACCAAGTCGTCTTCCACATCGTGCTTCAATACATCGCTCACAATGTATGGCAAGTCTTCTTGTGTCACCAACTCTTTCTTGTCGCCCAACTGAATGATGCGTTCCGTTACCTTACGCATGGATTCTTCATCCAATTGCAAGCCCAAGTCTTCCAAATTCTTTCGGATATTGGCTTTACCACTGTTTTTTCCAAGGGCATACTCACGCTTGCGTCCGAATCGTTCGGGAAGCAAATCGTTGCAATACAGATTGTTCTTGTTATCGCCATCGGCATGAACGCCTGCCACTTGCGTAAATACATTCTCTCCCACGATAGGCTTGTTGGCAGGAATCATGATACCCGAATACGATTCCACCATACGGCTCACCTCGTTCAATCGGCTTTCATCGATATTCGTAATGGCCTCAAAATGGTCCTTCAAGATAGCCTGTACGCTGGAAAGCGGTGCATTACCGGCACGCTCGCCCAAGCCATTGATAGTGGTATGCAAGCCTTTTACCCCGCTCAACACAGCTGCCAGCACATTGCTTACCGCCAAGTCATAATCATTATGAGCATGGAAATCGAAGTGCTTTTTAGGGTAACGCTTCTTCATCTTCCGCATATACTCGATGACTTGAAGCGGATTGAGAATGCCCAACGTATCGGGCAACATATAGCGTTGGATTGGAGTCGTCTGCAAGGCATCCATCATTTGGAATACATATTCCGGCGATTCTTTCATGCCATTGCTCCAGTCTTCCAAATACACATTCACCTGGATTCCTTGACTATGGGCATAATAAACCGTATCCTTGATATTAGCGATATGTTCTTCCGGAGTCTTCTTCAACTGATGAGTGCAATGCTTCAGCGAACCCTTACAGAGAAGGTTCAGTACCTGGCAACCTGCTTGCCGAATCCAATCGACAGAAGTCTTCCCATCGACGAATCCGAGTACCTCCACCTTATGCAGATGATTGCGAGTAGCAGCCCATTCGCAAATCATGCGGACCGCTTCCATCTCTCCGTCCGAAACACGGGCAGAGGCCACCTCCACTCGGTCGACCTTCAAGTCTTCCAGCAATAAGCGGGCAATCATCAGCTTTTCATGGGGTACGAACGACACTCCGCTGGTCTGTTCTCCATCGCGGAGGGTCGTATCCATGATTTCTATCTTGACGCGTTCTCCCATGCCTCAATCTTATCTTTATTGGCCACAAGGAAATCAATGTCATCCAATCCATTCATCAGACAATGCTTCTTGTAGGCATTGATTTCAAAATGTTCACTCTTGCCGGTAGCTTGATTGGTGATGGTCTGTGCCGGAAGATTCACTTCCACTTGCATCTGCGGATTCGCATCAATAGAATCGAAAAGTTCCTTCAAGAATCCTTCACTTACCACCACCGGAAGTACGAAGTTATTCAATTCATTGTTCTTATGGATATCCGCAAAGAAACTACTTACTACCACTCGGAAACCATATCCGGCAATCGCCCAAGCCGCATGCTCACGGCTACTTCCCGAACCGAAGTTCTTTCCGGCTACCAAGATTTCACCACCATAGGTAGGATTGTTCAATACAAAGTCTTCGTTCAGCGAACCATCCGGATGGTATCTCCAATCGCGGAACAGGTTATCGCCAAAAAACTTCTCTTCACGAGTCGTTGCTTTCAGGAAACGTGCCGGAATAATCTGGTCGGTATCCACATTTTCCAAAGGCAAGGGTACACATGTACTTGTTATGATGTCAAATTTCTGTTTCATACCTTCTCGCTGTTTACATGAATTCTCTAGGGTCTGTTATCACTCCAGTTATAGCGGCGGCCGCTGCGGTCAACGGACTTGCCAACAAAGTGCGGGCACCCGGTCCCTGGCGACCTTCGAAGTTACGGTTGCTGGTCGACACCGAATACTTGCCTGCCGGAATCTTGTCATCATTCATCGCCAAGCAAGCCGAACATCCCGGCTGACGGATAGCGAATCCCGCCTCTTCCAATACCTTGTCCAAACCTTCCTCGCGGATTTGTGCATCCACCATCCATGACCCTGGTACTAACCAAGCAATCACATGATCGGCCTTCTTGTGTCCCTTCACCAAAGAAGCAAAAGCACGGAAGTCCTCGATGCGGCCATTTGTACATGCGCCCAAGAATACATAATCAATCTTTTTACCCAACAAACATTCACCTGCCTCGAAGCCCATATAATTCAGCGACTTTTCAAAAGAAGCCGTACCGTCGCTTGCCGGTATCTGTTCAGTAATGCCCATACCCATACCCGGATTTGTTCCATAAGTAATCATTGGCTGGATATCTGCTGCATCAAACTTCACTTCCTTGTCGAAGACTGCATCGTCATCACTCTTCAAGGTTTTCCAATAAGCCAAAGCCTTGTCCCAGGCTTCACCCTTCGGAGCATATTCACGTCCCTTGATGTATTCAAAAGTCGTTTCGTCCGGAGCCACCATACCACCACGGGCACCCATTTCGATACTCAAATTACAAAGAGTCAAACGTCCTTCCATGGTCAAGTTACGCACAGCCGATCCTGCATATTCCACAAAATAACCGGTTGCACCGCTGGTAGTCATCTTCGACATCATGTAGAGAGCCATGTCCTTGGCAGTTACTCCCTTACCCAATTCGCCCTCGATGGTGATACGCATCGTCTTCGGACGAGCCTGTAGAATACATTGCGAAGCCAATACCATTTCCACTTCACTGGTACCGATACCGAAAGCTACCGCTCCCATCGCACCGTGAGTGGAAGTATGCGAGTCACCACAAACAATGGTCATACCCGGCAAAGTCAATCCTCGTTCCGGTCCTACCACGTGAATGATACCATTCTTCGGGTGCATCATGCCAAAGTGGTTCAATCCGAAGTCCTCGGCATTCTTGGCCAAGGTATCCACTTGTGCCTTCGATACCGGATCTTCTATCGGTTTATCCTGATCGTGTGTCGGCGTATTATGGTCCGGCATACAATAGATATGGTCAGGACGGAAGCACTTCAATCCACGGGCACGCATTCCTGCAAATGCCTGCGGACTGGTTACTTCGTGGCAATAGAGACGGTCGATGTAGAGCTGTGTTGGCCCTTCTTCCACCTGCTGCACCACGTGAGCATCCCATATTTTATCAAACAATGTATTCATAATATTTAATTTAGTTTTTAGTTTTATCTCTTAAACTTATTGATACAGTCTATGTAAGCTTCTACCGAAGCAGCGATGATGTCGGTATTTGCACCGAAACCATAATACATCTGACCATCGTATTCCACCTGCATGTGAACCTTACCCATATCATCCGACCCCTTACTGATGGCCTGGATTGTAAATTCCTTCAATTCCATGTGGCGGTCGATAATCTTACGTAACGCCTTGATAGCGGCATCTACCGGACCATTACCACTGGCCGCCGATTCGAAACGTTCTCCGGCAATATTCAATCCCAAGCTGGCTACCGAACGTACACCTACCCCACTGGTTACTTGCAAGAATTCCAACTTGATGTGATGGTTATCATTTCTATCCGCACCAGCCAATACCAAAATATCATCATCCGTGATATCCTTCTTTTTGTCAGCCAATTTCAAGAAATCTTCGTACACCTTATCCAATTTATCCTGATCCATCTCTACACCCAAAACATGCAAACGATGCTTCAATGCAGCGCGACCACTACGAGCTGTCAATACGATAGAACTATCATCAATACCTACATCCTTCGGGTCAATGATTTCATAAGTCTGTACATTCTTCAAGACACCATCCTGATGAATACCCGATGAATGTGCAAATGCATTTCTACCCACAATAGCTTTGTTCGGTTGAACCGGCATATTCATCAAACTAGAAACAATACGGCTAGTCGGATAAATCTTGTGTGTATTGATATTAGTTTCTACATCAATATTGTTATGGCACTTGATAATCATCGCTACTTCTTCCAACGAAGTATTACCTGCACGTTCACCAATACCGTTCATAGTCACTTCCACCTGACGGGCACCATTCAATACACCGGCAATGGTATTAGCGGTAGCCAATCCCAAGTCATTATGGCAATGAGTAGAAATGATAGCCTTGTCAATATTATCCACATGTTCCATCAGATACTTGATTTTTTCACCATATTCCGATGGCAAGCAATAACCGGTAGTATCTGGAATATTCACGACAGTGGCACCGGCAGTAATGACAGCTTCTACCACACGTGCCAAGAATTCATTGTCTGTGCGCCCTGCATCTTCGGCATAGAATTCCACATCGTCCACATATCGGCGGGCATAACGAACTGCAGATACCGCACGCTCGATAATTTCCTCACGGCTAGTATTAAACTTATAACGGATATGCGCGTCCGAAGTACCAATACCCGTATGAATACGTTTACGCTTCGCAAAACGCAAGGCCTGAGCGGCTACATCGATATCGCGTTCAATGGCACGAGTCAACGCACAGATAGTAGGCCAAGTTACAGCCTTTGATATTTCAACAACCGAGTTAAAATCGCCTGGACTAGAAATAGGGAAACCCGCTTCAATCACATCCACGCCCAAAGCTTCCAATTGCTTGGCAACTTGAATTTTTTCTACCGTATTCAATTGACACCCTGGCACCTGTTCGCCATCTCTCAAAGTGGTATCAAAAATAAATAATCTGTCACTCATAACCTTTATGTTTTAATTTTATTATTTACAAATAAAAAGCCTTTCACACAGGGAAGTGAGAAAGGCTTAAATATCATTCAACATCAACATATACCTATACGACATCACTTCCCATTGACTTCGCCAATAGAATAATAATACCAGATAGCAAAATATGTATATATTGTTGTTTCATTATTTCTGTTTTTTTATTGAACGTTGCAAATGTAGTGGATTATTTAATATCAACAAAGAAATTATAATATTTTTTACCCGACATGCTACGTTTTTTTACTTAACACCACACATTGATGATAAATCGTATTATTCAAGTTCTCTTTCTGAGTGTATAGCGTATACCAACAAAAAAAGCCTCCGATATATTTCTATATCGAAGGCTTCTCAAAAAACGGCGGCTACCTACTCTCCCACAAACGCAGTACCATCGGCGTGACAAGGCTTAACTTCTCTGTTCGGAATGGGAAGAGGTGGAACCCTTGT
>JAFYWH010000150.1 GCA_017558175.1 Bacteroidaceae bacterium | reverse complement strand
CCCAACATACCGATAGCAGGAGCTATCACACTACCTGTAGTAGATACTTCTACCAACAAGAAACCGATGATAGGACCCGTACAAGAGAACGATACCAACGAAAGGGTAAATGCCATCAAGAAGATGCTCAACAAACCGCTTGTCTGTTCAGCCTTGCTGTCTACAGCGTTACTCCACTTCGATGGGAGAGTGATTTCGAATGCACCGAAGAAAGAAGCTGCAAATACCACCAACATCAAGAAGAACAAGATGTTGAATACCGCGTTAGTAGAGAGGGCATTCAGGGCACTTGCACCGAAAATCAAAGTGATAGCCAAGCCCAATGTTAAATAAATAACTACGATAGAAGCACCGTAAGTCCAAGCATCGCGGATACCTTTCTTCTTATCCTTGCTGCGCTTCAAGAAGAAGCTCACGGTCATCGGGATGATAGGCCAAACGCATGGAGTGAACAAAGCGATCAAACCACCACCGAAACCTAAAATGAATATCATATACCATGCTTGAGAAGAAGTCTGAGTTGTTTCTTCACCGAAAGCGTTGAGCTTTTCAATTACCGGTGTCCAGTAGTCAGCAGTCGATACAGCCGATGATACAGCTTCTGTAGCAGGAGTAAGCTTCATGGCCGGAACTACATCGCCAGTAGCAGCCGGAGCGCCAGCAGCACCCTTGCCAGAGAATGAGAACGATACTTCAGTAGGAGGCAAGCAGTTCTCGTCGTTGCAAGAACCGTATTCCAAATAACCTTCTATAAAATAAGTAGCAGCTGTAATCTTGAGCTTCTGTACGAATGTAGCCTTACCTTCAAAATAGCGGAGCTTCATTTCGAACACCTTGTCAAAGGCTTCGATTTCCTTACCTTCCGGCATCAACTTGCCATCGAGTTCCACACCTTCCATCTTGTCTGTGTTGAAAGTAGCCGAGATAGGACCACCTTCTGGAAGGTCGGTAGAGTATACATGCCAACCATCGTCGATAATACCAGTAAATACAATCTGAGCTTCTGTGTCAGAGATTTTCTTCCATTCAGTCTTGAACTGAACCGGGTCTTGAATCTGTGCAAAAGCAGTAGTCAAGCCCAACACCATCATAAGACAGCTTAAAAGGAATGTCTTTTTCATACTGTGATTTTTATTTGGATTAATTATTTCTTCTGAATGCAAAGAAACATATAAAAATCCTAAAAACCACTTTTTAAGCCGGTAAAATATCGGCAATTTCCGATTTAGCAAAAGATTTCCGATTCAAGAAACGCTCGAAAAGTGCAAAAATGCCCCATTTCATCGAGCTTTTTCCAATTCTTTCACCTTGCTTCGGTATTGGGCGGGTGTCATCCCCACACTGGCTTGAAACAAGTTGTAAAAGGTAGAAATCGAGTTGAAACCCAGTTCGGATGCCAAGGCCTTCAGCGGTATGTCATTGCTCGAATCCGAGAGAATACGGATGGATTCTTCAATGCGGAAGCGGTTCACATAGTGGGTAAAACTCAGCTGTGCCTGCTCGTTGATGATGCGCGAAAGGTAGGTGCGGTTCGTGCCCAGCAGCTCCGAAACCTTGTCCTTGCTGATGGTATGGTCCTTGTATATTTTCTCTTCCCGCATCATGCGCTCCAACCGGTGGAACAAGTCCTGGCTTTTCTCATCGGTCAGCGAAGAAGAGGCATATTTGGCGCTTCCCTGGTCTTGGCTTTCGAGGGTATGGATGCGCTGGTTCAGCTCCGTTTCTCGCTTGATGGCTTCCTGGCTCTGCTTCACAATGCTCAGATATAGCTTGTTCTTTCTGCGGTACATATAGTATTGAAGTCCCAACACAATGACGATGATGACCAGGATGTACGAAAGCTGTTGCACATATTGCTCCTGTTGCATCATTTCAAGCTTGTTCTGCTTGATGTGGTTTTCTTGGCGCTCCATGTCGTATCGGTATCGCATTTCACTCAAGTCGCGCTCCTTATGCTCATTGAAGAGGCTATCGTTCTCTATGCGGAACTGCTTGTAGGCATTCAGCGCCTCTTGGTATCGGTTCAGCTCTTCGTAGCAGAGGGAGAGTGTTTCGTATAGCTCGTTGCGGTGCACGGCATTCGTTCTGGCTTGCGAGATGGCGATGCCTTGTTTCAGCAACCCGATGGCTTCCGTATGTTTCTGTTGCTTCATCAGTACACGGGCATATCCCAAGTAAGCATAAACCACCGATGCCGTTTGCGAAGTCTGCTTGTCCTTCATCGCCTTCTGGTAGTAAGCGGTCGCTTGAGGGTAATTTCCCAACTCTTCCAACAGCTTCCCGAGCAAGTTGAATGTATGCGCTTGGTCGTAGAATCCGTTGTTGGTCATCAAGTTTTCGGCCTCTTGTACATAATTCATGGCCTGCTCGTGCTGCTTGTTCAAGAAATACATGTACGCACTTTGGATGGCTCCTAAATAGGTAAGGTACGAATCCTTCAGCTGATGCCCCAATTCATAGCTTTCGAGGGCATATTTCAGTCCGCTTCCGTCTCTCTTCAAGTAATGGATATTGGCCAATTGGCTCAAGAGCATACCATACTGGCGGTGCAGATGCTTGTGCTGGGCCAGTTCAATACCTTTATAAACCCATCGGATGGCTTGGTAATAATCTGCATCGATGTTGGCCGAATATTGCCCCAATGCTCCGTAGAGGGTACAACGGATGGTATCATTGTCTTGATGCGAAGCCAGGTCGAGGGCAGCATCGAGGTTCTTTCTGGCTATCTTTTCGCGTCCGCTCATCATCTGCGCCTGTCCCAAGTAGAGGTGCGCTTGCAATCGGATAAGGTTGTTCGGATGCTTCTCAGTCAGGTTTTTCATGTATTCGGCATAGGTCACCGCCTTCGAATAGTCGCCCTGCTTCAGATAATATTCGCATAAAAAGAGTAGCGATTGAGCATTTTCTGTATCCGTCTTGATAATCTCCAGATGCTTTTCAAGCGATTCCGGCCTTTTCTGGGCATTCGTAGTCGCAAAAATCGCTAAAAAAAATATGATGAGTAATTGCTTGATATTCATAATCTTGTTCATTTGTCTGTGCAAAAATAAAATTTTTATTTGAAAATTTCAAGCGAAAATGCTTGCAGATTAAAAATAAAGTTGTACCTTTGCATCGCTTTTGAAAACAAACGCATTACAAAAGTGTTTGGAGAGATGGCAGAGTGGTCGATTGCGGCGGTCTTGAAAACCGTTGTACTGCGAGGTACCGGGGGTTCGAATCCCTCTCTCTCCGCAAGAAAAGGCAGATAAAAATACTCAAATTTATTTGAAGATTTTTATCTGCCTTTTTTCTTGCAAGGAGGCTCGCGGCAGCGAGGGGATGGACTTGTCAATCCCTCTCTCTCTCCGCCAAGAGGTTACAAGTCTAAGATTTGTGACCTCTTTTTTTATGCCCAATTTTTTGTGCGAACAATCTTCCCCTCCGTTTGTTCTGACTGAATAAAGCAAGGAGGACACTATGAACAATTACGAACGAAAAGTGAAGTGGGAGTGGGTAGCCATTCTGCTGGCTATCATTCTTATTTGGGCATTTTGCATGCATCCGTGAAATGATGAACGATTTTAGAACGAGCCTTTTCTTTGAAATAAAGATAAAGGCTTATTTATAAAAGATTGAAAATAAAGATAAAAACTGACAAATACAGATTCAGTTTGTTGTCTTTTCGGAACAAATTCTTATTTTTGTTGTAGAAAATGAGACCAAAATATAAATCCTTAAAACGAAGAGTATGAAAAAATGGACAATTTTATTCGTGAGCATGTTGATCATGAGTGTTACTGCATGGGCTGATAATGATAAGCCTATTCAAATATCCCAAATGCCGCAAGTGGCTCAGCAGTTCATCCACAAGCATTTTGCCAATCAATCGGTTGCATTAGCCAAGATGGAAACAGAGTTGCTGGACAAGAGCTACGAAGTAATCTTTACCAATGGCGATAAGGTAGAATTCAATAAGAAAGGCCAATGGATGAAGGTGGAGTGCAAACACACTCAAGTTCCGGCAGAAGTCATTCCGGTAGCCATCCAGAAATACGTATCTCAACAATATCCTGATGGCAAAGTGGTAAAAATCGAGGTAACCGATCGCAAGGGATATGAAGTAGACTTGAGCAACGGATTCGAAATAGAGTTCGACAAGAAGATGAACGTTATCGACATCGACAGATGAGATAGGAATAAAGAAAAATAGCTGAATCTTAGGATTCAGCTATTTTCTTTTCGTATGTATCGGTAATCAGTGTAAGTGCTCCGTCGCCGGCCACATTACATGCTGTTCCGAAGCTATCTTGCAAAGCGAAGATGGTGAGCAATAAAGCTGTTCCCGCTTCATCGAATTGCAATACAGAGATAATCAAGCCCAATGAAGCCAATACGGTTCCGCCAGGAACGCCCGGTGCACCGATGGCAAACAATCCTAATAATAATATAAATAAGGTAAGGGTGAATAGGCTTGGCATGGTACCATAAAGCAATTGCGAAACGGTCATTACAAACACGGTTTCAGTCAGAATGGAACCGCAAAGGTGGATGTTGGCAAACAAAGGTACGGTAACGTCGCTGATTTCTTTTCTCAATACCGGGCTCTTGTGGGCACAATTCAAGGCAACACCCAATGTAGCTGCCGAAGACATGGTTCCCAATGCGGTAAGATAAGCAGGACCATAATACTTCAATACCTTCCAACTGTTTTTGCGGGAGTAGAGGGCAGCAATGCCATAAAGCAATCCCAACCAGATGTAATGGCAAACGATGACCACCAACAAGATGGACAGGAAGACTGGCAATTGTTTAGTCACAGCTCCTTGATAGCTCAAAATGCAGAAGTTAGCGAAGATAAATACCGGAAGCACAGGCAACAATACTTTCTTAACCAATTCCAATACCATTTTCTGGAAAGTATCGAGCAAGCGTACAAACTCATCCGATTTTACCCATGCGGTAGCCAAACCAATCAAGGCTGCCAATACCAAAGCTGTCATGACATTCATCACTGGTGGAATGTCTATTTTCAGCATGTTTTCAGGCAAAGCTTTCAGCGCATTGGCATCCGAGGCAATGTCCAAATGAGGAATCACTTGATAACCTACGGCTGCTCCAAAGAATGATGCTCCCACAGAAGATAGATAGGCAATACCGAATGCAAAAAGCAACATCTTCGAAGCATTGCTGCGCAAGTGTGCGATGGAAGGAGCGATGAAACCCAAGATAATCAAGGGTACCAAAAAGAAAATCACTTGGCCACTGACATGCTTGAGGCTCACAATGGCGCTAAGTACCGTGCCGTCTACATAGAAACCGCTCACGATACCTATGGTAACAGCTATAAGCAGCTGTACAATCGTGTTGTTGAGAAACTTTTTCATTTTTACTGAATTATATTGGACGGTGCAAATATAATCATTATTTTTGAAGCCAAAATAGAAACTATAGAATTATGGGAAAGTTTGCAAACGTTATGATGGCAGGAGCTATGGCTATGTTGGCTATGACTTCTTGCACCGCAGAAAAGAAGGGTTATGTGATTGATGGTCAGGTAGCCGATGTGAATGAAGGTGTCATGTACTTGAAGAAGTATGTGGACAAGTCGTTTATTGATGTCGATTCGGCTGTCATTGTCGATGGCAAGTTCCGTTTCGAGGGTGTTGCTCCGGAAGCTTTGGCACACGGATTGACTACCAAGAAGGAAAGCAATCGCCCGATGGTGTTCTTCTTGGACAACGATGCCATGCAGGTGAGCATGAACGAATCGGGTAAGGAATTGAACATCACCGGTTCAGAAGCCAACGATATCTATATGCGCAATGCCAAGATTACCCGTGCCAAGGGCTATAGCTTGGATAGCTTGTTGGCTGCTCATCCGTCTTCACCAGTAGCTGCCTATTTCGTGGTGAAGGATTTTGCTTATAAGCTCGATTTGGAAGGTATGAAGGCAGCTCGTGCCAAGTTCGATGCATCATTAGCAGGTACTGAATATGTGAAACAGATTGAAAGCATGATCGACCGCATGGAAAAGGTGCAGGTAGGTTCGGTTGCTCCAGACTTCACATTGCCTGATGTGGATGGCAATCCGGTAAGCCTCTCTTCGTTCCGTGGCAAGTATGTATTGGTAGATTTCTGGGCTGCTTGGTGTCCGGACTGCCGCAAGGAAAATCCGAACATTGTAGCTGCATGGAACAAGTACAAGGACAAGAACTTTGCCGTGTTGGGTGTATCGCTCGACCGTAACCGTGACCAGTGGTTGGCTGCTATCGAAAAAGATGGCTTGACATGGACTCAGGTATCCGACTTGAAGTACTGGAGCTCGGATGCAGCTGTGCTTTATTGCATCCGCTGGATTCCGATGAGCTTCCTTATCGACCCGGAAGGAAAGATTGTTTCAGTAGGTTTGGAAGGCGAAGAATTGCATAATAAGCTCGAAGAATTGTTGAAATAAGATAAATTGCGTAATTTTGCACCGCATTTATAAAATAACAAAAGAGTGATGAAGAAAATTACATTGTCTTTAATGGCTGCGTTGGTTGCCGTGAGCGGTATGGCGCAGATTAAGTTGAGTAAGGATGTAAACCTTAAGATTTATGGTCATGTTCGTACGGATATCTTCTACAATAGCCGTGCCAATACAGAATCGGTAGACGGTTTGTTCTATTCTTACCCGAAGGATGAAGTGTTCGATGCTAATGGCAACGACATCAATGGTTCACCAAGCAGTAACATGTATGCTGTATATTCTCGTATGGGCTTTGACTTCGCTGGTCCTATGATTGGTAAGGCAAAGACATCGGCTAAGATTGAATTCGACTTCCGTGGTAACGGCAACGATAACTTGTCGGCTCTCCGTTTGCGTCATGCTTATTTCAATTTCGATTGGGGTAAGAATAAGGTATTGGTGGGTCAGACTTCGCACCCGTTCTTTGGCGATGTATCTCCACAGATCTTGAACTTGAATACAGGTTCTCCATTCCAGCCGTTCGGTCGTGCTCCGCAGATCCGTTACCGTCATAATAGCGGTGCGCTCCAGTTGCAGGCAGCAGCTGTATGGCAATCACAGTTCAAGTCACACGGTCCTTCGGCTGATGATGGTACAGGTAAGGGCAATGCTCGTACACAGTATCCGCACAAGAATGCCAATGTTCCTGAATTGGCTTTGGGCTTGGATTACAAGGCAAACGGATGGATTGCCGGTGTAGGTATGGACTTGCTTACTATCGCTCCACGTACTAAGGCAATTGGTGGTGATGGCAGCACTTTCAAGGTAGACGAACGCCTTACAACTCTTTCATACGAAGCTCATGTGAAGTACCAGAAGGATAAGTTGTTCTTTGCTGCCAAGAGTGTGTTGGGTTCTAACTTCACTCACACTTCTATGTTGGGTGGTTATGGTATCAAGGCCGAAGATGCTAAGACTGGCGAAAGAGAATATACTCCGTTCCGCAATTCAAGCAATTGGATCAACATTGTTTATGGTAAGAAGTGGAAGCCGGGTATCTTCGTAGGTTACATCAAGAACTTGGGTACTGCCGACGATATGATCAGCTCTACCGTATATGGTACAGGTACTAACATCGACCAGTTGTGGACAGGTACTTTCGAATTGACTTACAATGTTCCTCACTGGAAGATTGGTGCAGAATATAACTACACTTCTGCTGACTATGGTACAACTCAGAAAGACGGTAAGGTAATCGATACTCATGCGGTAGGCAATAACCGCTTGGTTTTGAGTGCTACTTACTCATTCTAATAGATAAAGAAAAAGCTCCCAATCGGGAGCTTTTCTTTTAGGTATGTAATCCCCCTTCGTAAGGGGGATGATTGGGTGTTATCCCAGCTCCAATCCAAACACTTCTTTCAATTTCAGTAGCTTCGGATTCTTTTGGCTCATCAGCTGGAAACGTTCTCCCGGGCTGTATGCACGGATTACTTCTTGAGCTTCCAATACACGGATGGTCATAGTTATCTTCCGGTTGTGCAAGTTCTCACGAAGGTGTTGCTGAATGCTTGGTAATAGCTGTTGCATGTATTTTTCCACCATTCCATTGTCTACACCTACTTCAAAAGTCGTATTGTTCAGCAATTTTGGGTGCATGTTCATCATGCGGGCTGCATTGGCTTTCTCTTCTACCGGGAGTTTCTGGGCAAAGTCTCGCCAATAGAAACCCAAGTCCTTTTCGTTGAACATATAGTCTTCGTACTCTGCTTGGTTCGCAGTAGGAGCATTGGTTACCGGTTGAGTCACTTTGGCAGGCTCTTCTTGTGTCGTCCGGTGACGGATGGACATGCCTATCTGTCCGGCCTTGATGACTGGAATCTTCCGTTTCTCTTCCTTCAGTTCCGGTAGCGGACTCTTTCGGGCAGCTACATCCCCTGCCTGAGGCTGGGGTTGTGCAACGGTAGGAGCTACCGCCAGCTGCTTAAACAGGGGTTTTAATTTTCTCTTAGGGCTACGCCCACCAATGATGTCGTCTGCATCCGGCAAGGTGAGTTGGGCACATTGTATCAATGTCAACTCCACGAGCAAACGCTTGTTCTTGCTGGTTCGGTAGTTCAAGTCGCAATCATTGCAAAGCTTCATGGCGCGATACAGGAACTTTGGGTCGCACTTCTGTGCCTGTTGCATATAGCGTTCGCGGATGCTTGCACCTACTTCCAATAGGGGCAGGGTAGCTGGATCCTTGCTTACCAACACATCGCGAAGGTGCGAAGCCATCCCGGTCATGAAATGGTGGGCATCGAAGCCTTTGCGCAGTACATCGTTCAGCAATATCATGGTTTCCGAAACCTTGTTTTCCAAAAAATAGTCTACCAAGCGGAAATAATATTCGTAATCCAGTACATTCAGGTTCTCGATGGTTCCCTGGTAGGTGATATTTCCTCCGGTGAAGCTGCTTACTTGGTCGAAGATGGAGAGTGCATCGCGCATACCCCCATCCGCCTTTTGGGCAATGACTGTCAGTGCTTCCGGTTCTGCATGGATACCTTCCTTCTCGGCCACATATTGCAAGTGTGCTACGGCATCCTGCACATTGATGCGGTTGAAGTCATAAATCTGGCATCGGCTCAAGATGGTAGGCAGAATCTTATGCTTCTCGGTAGTAGCCAAGATAAAGATGGCATGATGAGGCGGTTCTTCCAATGTCTTCAAGAATGCATTGAAGGCCGATTGCGAAAGCATGTGAACCTCGTCGATGATATACACCTTGTACTTGCCGATTTGTGGCGGGATGCGTACCTGGTCAATCAGGGAACGGATATCGTCCACCGAGTTGTTCGATGCAGCATCGAGTTCGTGTATGTTGTACGAGCGCTGCTCGTTGAATGCCATGCACGATTCGCATTGGTTGCAAGCTTCCCCATTGGCTGCCGGTGAGAGGCAGTTGATGGTCTTGGCAAAGATACGGGCACAAGTGGTCTTTCCCACACCGCGCGGACCGCAGAACAGGTAGGCATGTGCCAATTTGCCGGTAGCAATGGCATTTTTCAGGGTAGTCGTCAGAGCACGTTGTCCCACCACCGAGTCGAAGGTACTGGGGCGGTATTTGCGTGCCGATACGATATAGTTTTCCATAGGTCGGATATTTTTATACAGAATAATATCTGCAAATGTACATAATAAATTGTATCTTTGCACCAAAAGCAAAAAGATTTTTCTATGAGTAAATTAGGAACCGTCTGGAAATATATTCGTCAGCACAAGTATTTGATTACGATTGCGCTGTTTGGGGTTGTCATTGTTTTCCTCGATGAAAACAGCTTGATTCAGCGTGCCAAGCATCGCCGGGAAATCAATGCCTTGACCAGTGAAATTGAGAAATATCGCAAGCAGTATGAGGAAGATACCCGTACTTTGAAGGAGTTGATGAACAATCCGGAAGCCATGGAGAAGGTTGCTCGTGAGAAATACTTGATGAAGAAACCGAATGAAGACGTTTTTATCTTTGAAGAATAATGAATAAGGCCTATCAATTGATTCAAGTGGTGGGAGCTGTGTTGTTGCTTGTAGGAGCCATGCTTCACATTACCCGTTGGGAACTTTCACCTTATCTATATACCATAGGAGCCGTGTTCTTTGCCTATGTGCAGGTCATGAGCCGATACGAAGGAAAGAATCTGATTATCCGTCGCCTTCGCCGACAACAGATTCTGGGTGCCGTGTTGTTGGTGTTTGCAGGCGTGCTGATGTTTGTAACCCGTTATAACGAGTGGGTGCTTTGTCTCAGTGTAGCAGCTGTTATTCAGTTGTATACCGCATACCGCATCCCTTCGGAATTGGAGAAGGAAAATAAATAAAAGAAGGAATCCCCCTTATGAAGGGGGTAGGGGGATGTCCCGTAAGGTTCGGATATCCCTATTGTTAGGGAAGAACTAATGGAACATCCCCCTGCCCCCTTCGCAAGGGGGATTAAAAAGAAGAATTTACAATTTTAATCTATTACAATATGAAAAAACTTTTATTCTTAGTAGCGTTGATTCTTGTGGGAGCATCGCAAGTTCGTGCAGACGAAGGTATGTGGCTTCCATCTGAAATCTTGAAGAAAATTAAGGATATCCAGAGCCAAGGTTTCAAGCTTTCGGCAGAAGATATCTATAGTGTGAACCAATCGTCGTTGAAGGATGCGGTAGTGCACTTCGGTGGTGGCTGTACCGGTGAATTGATTTCTGGCGAAGGCTTGCTCATTACCAATCATCACTGCGGTTTCGGCCAAATCCAGTCGCATAGTTCGGTAGAGCACGACTATTTGAAGGACGGTTTCTGGGCTATGTCTAAGGCTGAAGAATTGCCAAATCCGGGCTTGACTGTTTCTTTCCTTGAATACATGACCGATGTGACTGACGAAGTGTTGAAAGGCTACAAGCCAAACATGACTGAAGAAAAGCGCATCGAACTCGTGGCAAAGAACTCGAAGAAGATTGAAGAAAAGGTTCTCAAGGGTAAGAAGAACCTCAAGGCCAATGTAAAGCCTATCTATTATGGTAACCAATACTTCTTGTTCGTATACAAGGTATTTACCGACGTTCGTTTGGTAGGTGCTCCTCCAAGCTCAATCGGTAAGTTCGGTGGCGATACAGACAACTGGATGTGGCCACGCCATACTGGTGACTTCTCGCTCTTCCGTGTATATGCTGGCGAAGACAACGAACCGGCTCCTTATTCAGAAAACAATGTACCTTACCGTCCGAAGCGTCACTTCAAGGTGAATGCAAAGGGTATTCAGGAAGGCGATTTCACTATGGTTTACGGTTTCCCGGGAACTACTCGCGAATACCTCTTCTCTGATGCGGTGAAGTATACAGCTTATACTTCTAACCCTCATAAGATTGCTTTGCGTACCCTCCGCCTCAACATCCAGAAGGAAGAAATGGGCAAGGATCAGGCTGTACGTATCAAGTATGCATCGAAGCAGGCAAGTGTTGCCAATGCATGGAAGAAGTGGCAGGGCGAAGCAAAGGGTATCATCCGTTTGAAGGCTGTAGAAAACAAGCAGGCTTTCGAAGCGAAGTTCGACCAATGGGCACAAGGCAAGCCTGAATACGAAGGTTTGGTTGCTCGTTTCAAGGAACTTTACGGCTCTATCGAAGAACTTTCTTTGGTACAGGATTATCAGACAGAAGCCTTGAACGCCGTAGAACTCATTTCGTTTGCCGGTCGTGGCCAACGTGGTGCAGAGAAGTTTTACAAGGACTACTATATGCCGATTGACAAGGCATCGTTCATCGCTCTTTACAATGCATACAATAAGAACATTGCCGATAAGTACAAGTCTCCTTACTTCAAGGAACAGCTCCAGAACTTCGGTTCTGTAGAAGCTTGGGCAGATGCATTGTTTACTGCTGAACCTAACTTGGCGATGGCTGCTGAAATCTACGAAAAGACCAATGCTTACTTTAAGGAAAACATTGCTCCTACTTTGGCAGAAGTAAACAAGGAAATCACCTTGCTCTACCGTGCTTATATGCGTGGCCAGATGGAATACAACGAAGCTACCAATGGTGGTAAGATTTTCTATCCGGATGCTAACTCAACCCTCCGTGTAACTTATGGTAAGGTAAAGGGTTATTCTCCATCGGATGCTGTTTATTACACTCCGGTATCATCGTTGACAGGTATCATCGAAAAGGATAATCCTGAAATCTACGACTACAACATCCCGCAACGTTTGAGAGACCTTTATGCTGCAAAGGATTTCGGTAAGTGGGAAGTAGCAGGTTCAGTGCCTGTAGCATTCATTGCAACCAACCATACCAGTGGTGGTAACTCAGGTTCTCCGGTGCTCGATGCAGAAGGTAACTTGATTGGTGTGAACTTCGACCGCGTATGGGAAGGTACCATGAGCGACGTAGTTTACGACCCGGTAGTTTGCCGTAACATTGCACTCGATATCCGTTATGCTCTCTTTATCATCGACAAGTTGGCAGGAGCTAACCACTTGTTGCAGGAAATGGAGATTTTGAAATAACTTCTGCCACTCGTGCAACCTGGCACGTAATATGCAGATTATCAATACACAATGGGTGGCAGGAATCCTGCCACCCATTGTTTTTGCTGCCACGATGTGGATTTGTTAAATTTAACATATCGAGGCGTCAGAAAAACATTTTGGCGTTTGGAACAAAATGCTTAGGCGTTTGAGGTGAAACGTCTAAGCGTTTTTGTTAAAACAATTAGGCGTTTTTTCTGGAGGCCGAATTCTTCTCAAATTATGGGCCTTTTTGGTGTGAAGTTGTGAAATTATTAACTTCGTTGTCGGTGGCAGGAATGTAACCACGGTGGCAGCACTCGTGCCACCTGTTTCCTAATGAAACTCAGTAAGTTATCCTTTGGTTGCACGAGTGGCACCACTTGGGACGAATCCTTAGGAATATTCATGTTTTTTCATTATCTTTGTCTTCAGAACTTAATTTAAAAAGACATGAAGACCCGATACTTCCTTTTCTTACTCCTGTTTTTGGTATCCTTTGGGGCATGTAGCGACCCGAATCACATTACCGAACCCCTGCATCGTGCCGAGTCACTGATGAACGAATCCCCCGATTCTGCGTGGACACTCCTGAATACGATTTCTCCCGATGAAATGGGGCAAAATCGTACCCGTGCTCTCTATGCCTTGCTCTATACCCAGGCGCAAGACAAGACCTATCGCGACGAAACCAACGACTCCTTAATCTCCATAGCGGTGGACTACTACCGCGATACGGACGATGTGCGCCATAAGTTCCTTTCCTATTATTATAAAGGACGAGTAATGATGAATGCGGGAGAATCCATAAAGGCGATGCTTTCATTTTTGGAAGCGGAAAGTTTATGCGAGGAAGTGAATGATGGTTATTTGCTCGGCTTGCTCTATACACAAATGGGAGATATTTATAAGAATTGCTATGACTATCCCAGAAGTTTGGAGATGTTTCAGAAGGCTACAGTTTGCTACGAACAGGATGGGAAGGATTTGCATCGTCTTTATTCTTTAGTTGACCAATCTAATGTTTATAAAAATATGGGGCAGAATGAGGAAAGTTATCAACTGCTTTGTGTGGTGTTAAATGATGGAAAGCAGTATGGTTTTCATAGATTGGTAGAGTTGTGTTTGGGTGATTTGGTAATGTTATGTGTGAAATTAAAAAAATATGTTGAAGCTGATAAATTGCTTCAGGAATTACAATTGCATTATGATTCTTCTTCGATGTCTTCTTCTTTTTGGGCGGACATTGCAGAAATCCATGCAATGAAACAAGAATGGAATCTTTCACAGGATAAAATGGATTTGGCATGGAAACGTGCTCGTACTGAAAACGATACTATTGTTTTATATTTCGCTGAAGCTCGTATTCATGGGATTCGGTATCCGCAAACAGAATCCTATCGCTTTATGATGCAAGCAGTTAAGAAGCAGAATGGATTGGTACGTAGAAGTATGGAGCAACCTTTATTATCAGTTCAAAATAACCTGTTAGCAACAGAGTTGGAATTTCAACAATATAAACTTCGTATAGAACGGATACAGCGTTGGACGATTGTTTTGTTTGTTGTTGTTGTCTCAGCGGGAATTATTTATGTAGGACAAAAATGGATGCGCAAACGATATCAAAAGTGGGTACTTGAACGTTTGCGGAAGCAAGAGGTCTGTTATCAATTGGATTTGCAGTGTTTACAAAAAGAATTGGCGAAAAAGGATGAAAATATCCGTACTTTGATTGAGGAATTCAATCAGAAGGCGGATGCAAAGGATATGAATTACCGTCGAGTATTGGCGAATTTGGAAAGCGAACTTGCATCGAAAGAAAAATTGTATGGTAAATATGTACAATGGGTTGAGATTATGCAAAATGACAAAGAAGATTGTATGAGTAAGCTAAGTCAATTATTCAATGAACGGATAAAATTAGCAGATGAGATTCTTCGTGTTCAGATTACAGATTTCGCAACTGATAAGTTAAAGCAAGATGCTTTGACAGCTTTCATTGATTCTTTTATAAAGAAGGTTATCAAGTCTAAGAATTCTTATGAGATTTTGGAAGAATGGGTAAATATGTCTAACCAAAATGTGATGAAGCATTTGAGAACGGAAGTGAAATTGCCGGATGAAGATTCCTATCGTCAGGTTTGTTATCACATTGCTGGATATTCCGTGTATGCTATTTCATCATTGATGCGTGAAACGAAAAATAAGATATATAAGCGTCGTGAAAGGATTCGGAAAAAGATTGAGGATTTGAAGCCCAAAAGTATGGATTTATTTGTAAAATGTTTGAGTAAGTAATTGATAAACAGATACTTATATCCCCATATGAATGTCGGATAAATGTTCAAAATATACTTAGGGTAAAATGATGGCTAAAAATAAGCGTTTTTAACCATCATTTCTTTTTATGTGTATGTTCTTGAATAATAGGTTGTTATAAGGTGTTTTGAAAAAAGTATTGGCTAAAAAGTTTTTTTGGAAGAAATATATATCCTTTATAACTTTGCGTTCAGAAAGTTAACTAAAAAAGAAGATATGAGAAAAATTTTATTTATGATGCTTATGCTGTTCTCAGTTAACAGTTTTGCAGAAAATCCGAGTGAGGATGAGAGCACAGATAGAGATGTTGTTTTAAAAGAAGAAGTAGTAAGGACTATTCTTCAGAAAGACCTCGTATCCTAACTCCTATTACATGTGTGTATACGGATGGAATGGTACAATTATCCTTACTTGGAGAAATAGGTGAATTCACCTTAACTGTAACCAATCAAATGACTGGTGAATGTTGGTCTGCAAAAAATACTTTGTTATTGCAAACTTCAACAGCTAATGGTATTTATTGGGTACAGATTGAAATGGAAAATGGAAATATTTATTATGGTATTTACATTTTATAAGTGATAAAGTATAATATTGTTATGGTTTAATTTTAAAAAAGATTTATAATGAATGTTAAATTAATTTTAGGATTAATGGCATTATTATTGTTTTCCTGTTCTCAAGAACAGGAAAACAATGATTTTTTTGACTTAACCTCAATGCCTGCTGTTTCCGTTGAAGGAGAGTTGATTGATGAATTTCTGATGGCATATAAATCCAATCAAATGAAATTCATCCAGTCAAAGTTGTTTCATTTTGAGCCTACCGAACAGGAGGCCTGCTTGGTTACAACTGAAAAGAATGATACGGTAGGTTATTTTTCGGGCATAGGTGGAGGACCTGGAGAAATGTTGCAACCTTATTTCTGTGGTGTTTCTGAAGAGCAGGATACAATTTATATGTACGATAATACGTATAAGAAATTGTTCATATTCCATCTTCAAATTACAGAAAAAGGAGAAATAGACTATACTCTGATTGAGAATAAATCTCAGACTAATACCGATAAACTTCAATACAACGGGCTCAATATGTCTCAGATGTATTTTCATTTGACTCGTTTGGAAAACGGTTATTATATTGCTTATCGTGTATTGACGAAGGAGGATATCTTTACTTTATTGGATAAGGATTTGAATGAAATTGCTAACTTTGGAGAATATCCTATTGATAAAGGTTTATTCAGTGAAAGGGAGGAATTTCGTACTACAACTTATTTTGCCGGAGCTATGGCAGCCGATGGAAATTCTTTCTATTTCGGTTCACATCACTTCGGTTATCTTTATCGTTATGATATTAGTAATCAAGGTGAACTGACTAAAGTGTGGCAAAAACAATTCATGAAACCCCAATATTTTATGAAAGGGAATAAAGTGAAATTCAATGATGCGTCTCTTGAAGCTTTTTACGATCTTGTTATTGGTAAGGAATATATTTATGCCACTTTCAGTGGTATAGAAAATGGGGAGTTGTTTAGAACCAAGAAACATGATGCATTAACTCCAAAAACTTTGGTTATTCTTGATAAACAAGGAAATGTAAAGGGAAAATTTGATTTAGGAAAACAAATTCGTACTTTGTGTTTGGACGAAAAGGAAGAGTACCTTTATGTACATCATAAAGAGCCTGATACATCACTATGGAGATACAAGATATCAGATTTCACAAAGTATTGGGATGAAAATTGATAAAGGGGCATAAAGCCCCTTTTGCTTGTTGTAGGGTTGCGAATGGAGGTTTTTGTAGATATAAGGTACGTGGAATAGAATCATGAAAAAGATAGAATGATGGACGGAACGATGAAAGAAAAGGACAGGATACGGGAGGAACTTGCAGAGTTACTGGAAACATATTATAATGGCTCTTTCGCACAGTTAGTGTGTGACTACATCCATTCTACGGGAATGACACGTCAGGAACTAGAGCGGATATTGGAGGTGCTGAAGAAAGAAAAAGGGGCGTGAAGCCCCTTTTCTATATTTACTCTACAATAGTCATTTCATCGATCAAGTGGCCACAGTTGCCGAGCTTGTCGAGGATGAAGAGAACGTAGCGGATGTCTACTGCGATACAACGCTGGAGGTTGTTGTCGAAGTTGATGTCACCACTCAATGATTCCCAGTTGCCATCGAATGCACAACCAATCAATTCACCATTACCGTTGATAACCGGAGAACCAGAGTTACCGCCTGTGATGTCGTTAGTTGTCAAGAAACATGCTGGCATTTCACCGTTAGCCATAGCATAACGACCGAAATCCTTAGCTTCGTACAATTCCTTCAACTTAGCTGGAACTACGAATTCAGGGTTAGTTGGGTCTTCCTTTTCCATTACACCCTTCAAAGTAGTATAGAACTTGTAGTGAACACCATCCTTCGGATCGTATGACTTCACGTTACCATAAGTAAAGCGGATAGTGAAGTTAGCATCCGGTGACTTAGGTTCCGGTGAGTACATTTCGCACAAACCGCGAACGTATGTCTTGTGGAGCAAGTCCATACCTACCATCGATTCAGCACGAGCCTTCATCAACTTGCCACCCAATTCGTTCTTAGCTTCTACGAATTGCTTCATCAAGTCAGCATCGATAGCCTTTACAGATGGCTTGCTGATGAACTTGTTGAAGTTAGCTTCGTTAGCGAAGATAGTCTTGTCGTACAAGTGGTCTACGTATGCATTGTAGTCACCCTTGAACTGACCCTTGATAGTAGCATAGAATGCCGGGAGGTTTTCAGCTTCTACCATTTCTGCATAGAGTGGGAGCAATGCCTTAGCAACCTTGCGGTCTACTTCGTGGTCGTAGTTCTTGTTGTGGATGCGGTCGTATTGCTTCTTCAACTGTTCGCTGAACTTGCTGATACCAGCCTTGTCCTTCTTCTGGATAGCGTTCTTCAAGCTGTCCAAAACTACGTTAGGAGTATTGTACTCGATACCTTGGCGCAAGATTTCGCTATAGCAAGTGAACTGGTAAACGAACGGGTTGCTCTTTTCAATTACGGCGTCGATTTGGCCTACTACCTTAGCATAGTCTGCATTACCCTTTTCTTGTGCGAACTTAGCGAAGCGAGCTTCCTGTTCAGCCTTTGTTTCCAATACCTTGTTGTCAACAATAGCCTTGTTCATACCGATAGAGTTCTTCCAGTAGTTACTGCTGCTTGCATACTTGCTTGCATACTGGATGCGGATTTGGTCGCTTGCATACATTTCTGCCTTCAACACTTCCTGACGGGCACCACGGATAGTGATACGAGGAGCGTTGGTTGCATCCATGCGTTGCTTGATTTCGCTCTGAGTCAAATAGCGGTTAGTGCTACCAGGGAAACCCATGATCATGGCATAGTCGCCTTCTTCGATACCCTTCAAAGAGATAGCCAAGTGCTTCTTAGCCTTCAAAGGAACGTTGTTCGGGCTGTAGTCTGCCGGTTCGCCATTGGCATCAGCATATACACGGAACACCGAGAAGTCGCAAGTGTGGCGTGGCCACATCCAGTTGTCTGTTTCACCACCGAACTTACCGATTGAGCTAGGAGGAGCAGCTACCATACGCACGTCGTTGTAAGTCTTGAGGTAGATACAATAGTACTTGTTACCTGCGAAGAATGGAAGAGCCTGAGTACGGATACCTGGTTTGCCCTTCAAGTCGCTTGCTTCCAATTCATCCTTAGCAAGCTTCATCAAGAAACGTTGGCCGAAAGAGTCTTCTTCCTTGATTTCGCCTGACTTGATTTTTGCCATTACCTTGTCGGTTACATCGTCGATGCGTTCTACGAATGTGAAGGCCAACCCCGGAGTAGCCAATTCTTCCGAACGGTTCTTTGCCCAGAAACCATACTTCAAATAGTCATGCTCTACAGAGCTGTGTTGCTGGATAGCGCCATAACCACAGTGGTGATTAGTGAGAATCAAACCATCAGGAGAGATGATTTCACCTGTACAGCCACCACCGAAGATACCTACGGCATCCTTCAACGAAATTTTGTTAGGGCTATAGACATCGCTTGCTTCCAGCAAAAGTCCTTGAGCCTTCAAGCGGTCGATGAGATGCTTTTCCTGCATCATCTGCAACAACCACATGCCTTCGTCTGCTTTCGACGGGAGGCAGATTGCACATAAAAGTGCAAGCATTAAAACTTTCAATGTTTTCATGTTGAGTTAATAATAATGTTAGTATTTAATTTTGGGTGCAAAAATAGAAAAAAAACGACATACTTCCTCTTTTTATAGATAGTCAAGTTATGAATGACTTCTATTTTGTTTTAAATAATGATAAAATATTTGTAGGATAAGGCATATACATGTATTTTTGCCGGCGTGAAAAATAGAACATTTCGGATGAACATATCAAACATTATATATTCGGTAATCTTCTTGTCGTTTTTTGCCTCTTGCGCCAGTGAATATCACATTCAGGGGAGCTCTTCTGTACCCCGGTTGGACGGGAAGATGCTTTTTGTAAAAGTACCCCAAGGAGGTGAAATGATGAATGTGGATTCGGCAGAAGTCGTTCACGGATATTTCAGGATGAAGGGTGAAATCGATACCTCGATGATTGCTTCCCTCTATATGGACGACCAAAGCATCATGCCGTTGGTGATAGAAAGGGGAGAAATAGAAATCCAGATAGACAATGCCCGCATCATGGTAAAGGGTACTCCACTGAATGAAAAACTTTACGACTTCATAACCAAGAAAAGTTTGTTGGACGACCAAGCATACGAGGTGGAACGCTTGGAAAGCCGGATGATTATGGATGGCAAGTCAATGGATGTCATCGAAAAGGAAGTCAATTCGGAACGCGATAAAATCTCCAATGAGATGGAGAACTTGGTAAAAACATTCATTCAAGACAATTACGAGAATGTATTGGGGCCGGGAATTTTCCTCATGCTCTGCAATGGTTTTCCTTATCCGCTGATGACTCCGCTATTGGAAGATTTGGTAAATAGTGCTCCCGATTGTTTCAAGAATCATAATTTAATAAAGGAATATGTAGAAGTGGCTCGCGCCAATATGGAAAAAATGAACGAAAGGTAATTGACAACCTTTCGTTCATTTTTTATTATTGATCCGGATTAGTTACTTTTCCTTGATATTTTTCTGGCAAGCCATTCATGATAGCTTGATAAGATTCTTCCATCATGCGGTTTACATTTTCTTCACCTTTGCATTCCGGATAGATAGGATCGTGAATAGTCATGGTCAACGGATGCCATTTCGGCCATTTGTCGGTGCGTGAAAGTACATCGAACGGACCATTGAGGGTAATCGGAACAATAGGGAGTTGCAACTGGTCTGCCAACTGGAAAGCACCGCGCTTGAACTCGCCCATGTGACCTGTAAAGCTACGTGAACCTTCAGCAAAGATAACGAGCGACATACCACCGGTCAACACCTTGCGGGCATGCATAATGGTAGCGAGAATCTTTCTCGGACCCGATTTGTCCACAAAAATATGTCCAGCTGATTCGGCTGCCTTGCCGATGAGAGGCATCTTGCGAAGACCAACCTTCATCAGCCACTTGAAGTCATGATTCAAGAAACCATAGATAAGGAAGATGTCGAATGCTCCCTGATGGTTGGCTACGAACACGTATGAAGTGTCTTCCTTGACATTCGGATTGCGGTTGACCTTTACCGGAAGGAGAAGAAGGTAACAGAAGAGCTTTGACCAGATTCTACTTGGCCAATAACTCCAGAAACTTGCATCTCCGAGGGCACAACCGACGATAATGCTTGTACAGTTAATGATAGTCAGCACAAGCAACAAAGGCATTGCGATGAATAGCTGATAGAGGAAATATAAAATCTTAATCATAAATAAAATGTTGGTTTTTATCGCTTACAAAGTTAATGAAAAAATGCTGAATGAATGTTATTTATCATTCTTTTCTTAACGTCAGCAATGTGATTTCTGGCCAAGCGCCAAGACGCATGGGGTAAAGAAGAAATCCCAAACCAACGTTTACATAGAGCATCTGCTCGCCTTCCTGATACAATCCGTCGTTTTCCGGATAGATGAATTGAGCCGGAGTGAAACCGAATATCTTGGTTTGCATGGCATGGGTATGGCCGGAAAGCATGAGTTGGATATCGGTTTCAGGCAATACTTCACGTCTCCAATGACTTGGGTCGTGACTTAATAAGATTTTGAACATACCTTCAGTACCTGCCATGGCTTCTTTCAGCTTTGCATGGTCGGGGAAAGGATGACTACCACTATTTTCTACGCCAATCAAAGCAATACTATCGTTTCCTTGATAGAGCTTCACATGACGATTGTTCAGCATTTGCCATCCCATCTGTGCCTGCTTGGCTTTGAGGCTTTCCAATTCAGCTTCTTGTTCTTCGAGAGTTTCCCATTTAATATAGGTAGAATAATCGTGGTTTCCCAATACTGAATACACACCATCTTTGGCTTTCAGTTGAGAGAATACGGACATGAAAGGATCTAACTCTGAAGCGAGATTATTGACCAAATCGCCTGTGAAGACAATTAAGTCAGGATTTTGACGCAGAATGATTTCCACGGCTTTCTGCATGGCACGGGTATCTCCATTCCAACTGCCTACATGCATATCAGAAAGTTGGATGATGCGATAGCCATCAAATTCTTCCGGAATATCCTTTGACTCAATATTTACTTCCTTGACTTGGAAGAAGCTCTTTCCTTCGGTAGCACCGAAAATGAGATACCCCATGATGAAGAGGGAGAGGGCCAAAGCTATGTAGTTTGCATACGAAGAATGGCCTATCTTTCGAGTTGCTTTCTTGAGTAGGAAGGCCATCAAGGTAAATACTACCTTGGGCACATTGATACACAAGAAGGTGATGAGGAACAGGCTCAGGTACTTCATGGAATCGGAATGAGGCGTGAAGCTTCCGAAGATAATGAGCATACCTATCAGCAAGAGTATGGAAGGTACCCAATAAATTAGTCGGAGAAAAGGACGTTTCCATTGACGGATGTATTGACGGTAGATGTACCAATCGGGCACCCCCATCAGTAGGATAAAGAAGAGGCAGAGTTCGAAAAGGTGTCTCATGTTCTAATGTTATAATAGATTATAGATTGGTTGCCAAGAATTTCCGCATTTCGTCGATGGGTAATCCCCGGCGTTTGGCATAGTCGTTCAGTTGTTCTTCGTTGATTTTTCCGACACTAAAATATTGGCTGGCAGGGTGTGCGAGCATCAGTCCACTCACGGAAGCATGGGGTTGCATCATGCCATTTTCGGTGAGGCAGATGTCTATTCGTTTCATGTCCAGCCATTCATCCAAAAGGAAGTTGACCGACAAGTCGGGTAGGGAAGGATATCCTACGGCTGGTCGGATACCTTGGAATTCTTCGTTGTGGAGTTGGTGAATGGAAAGTTGTTCGTTGGGGGCATAACCCCAGATTTGTTTGCGTACTTGCTCGTGAAGTTTTTCGGCCGTAGCTTCTGCTAATCGGTCAGCAAGGGTTTGTACCAACATTCGTCGGTAGGCATCATCGGGGTAGAGGCTTTCTGTTTCCCTATTTATGGTTGTAACGAAGATACCCACTTGGTCTTTTATGCCTCCCGATAGTGGACGGACGAAGTCGCTTAAACATAAATAAGGTTCTCCCGGTCGATTGTTTTGTTGGCGTAATAAAGGGAAGCGTTTGCCATCCAACCAAAGGTCGTTTTCCTCGCTATTGGCTTCGGCCAAACGGAAAATGGCATGTGTTCGGTAGCCTTTTTCGTCCAACAAGCGGAGCATGCGATTGGCTTCCTTGAACAGTTGCATGGCTTCGGAAGCCTTGCTTCGTTCTTCTTCGGGAAAGCGGACCAACCACATGGCACGGCATGCATCACATCCGTGGATGTTTGCAATGCCGGCATAACGGGGCTGGAATCCCCACGCATGGAAGAAGTACACCCAATTGATGTACTCGCTTACCTCGTGGATGTGATAATGGACAATCATCGGCAGAAAGTCAAAGCTTGTCCGCGGTGGTTGGTGTCAACCTGATTGTCGGCATATACTTGGTGTCCGTTGACGAAGGTTCTTTCTACCTTCGAATGGAATGTCTGTCCTTCCATTGGGCTCCATCCGCACTTGCTCAAGATGCAATCGTTGGTTACGGTCCATTCGTGTGCCGGATTCAGCAATACCAAGTCGGCCTTATAACCCGGACGGATGTATCCACGTTTTTCCATCTGATAGAGGGAAGCAGGAGCATGACACATTTTCTGAACGAGCTGTTCGATGCTGAGCAATCCTTGATGCACCAACTCCATGACAGAAAGGAGGGAGAACTGCAACGTAGGCATACCCGATACGGCTTTCAAGGCACCTCCTTGCTTTTCGCTCAAGAGGTGTGGAGCATGGTCGGTACCGATTACATCGATAAGATTACCGGTCAGTGCTTGGCGCAAGGCATCGCGGTCCTTTTTAGTCTTGATGGCCGGATTGCATTTGATGCGTGCTCCGAATTTTTCATAATCTTCATCGCAGAAGAAGAGGTGCGAAACGCAAGCTTCGGCTGTAATGTTCTTTTCCTCGATAGGCTTGTTTTCGAGCAATTCCAATTCCTTGGCGGTACTGATGTGCATGATGTGCAGACGGGCACCGGTTTCCTTGGCCATCTGTACGGCTAAGGCCGATGAACGGTAGCAGGCTTCTTCATTGCGGATTTCCGGATGGTATTTCACATCAGGATCTTCACCATACTTTTCTTTATAGGCAGCTGTATTGGCGCTGATGATTTGTTGGTCTTCGCAATGGGTGGCAATGAGCATACCGGCATTGGCAAAGATATTCTTCAAGGTGTCCATTTGGTCTACCAACATGTTGCCGGTACTGGAACCCATGAAAAGCTTTACACCGCATACTTTCTGCTTGTCGAGTTTTGGCATCAAGTCGGCATTGTCATTGGTAGCTCCGAAATAGAAGGAGTAGTTCACGATGCTCTTGGTAGCTGCATCCTGGAACTTGTCTTCCAAAGCTTCCAATGTGGTAGTCAACGGATTGGTATTCGGCATGTCCATGTAGCTGGTTACACCTCCGGCAGCAGCTGCCATACTTTCGGTGTACATGTCGGCCTTGTGTGTCAAGCCCGGATCACGGAAATGTACATGGTCGTCGATGACACCCGGGATGAGGTAAAGACCTTTGGCATCGATGGTTTCGTCGCATGGAGAGGCTGGGGTTTCACCGGCTTTCAATACTTCGGCTATCACTTCGTTTTCTATCACGATGGCACCTTCGAAGGTTTGTCCTTCGTTTACGATGCGTGCGTTGTGGATGTATGTTCTTTTCATGTTCTTAAGCTTTTTGTGGATATTTACGGAACCAACTGTTCCATTTCAATTGCATGACACCGAAGAATGCTTCTCCGAAGATGCTGGAGTTCATTTTGGATGTGCCCAATTCGCGGTTTACGAAGATGACAGGCACTTCGGCAATCTTGAATCCGCATTGGTAGGCGGTGAATTTCATCTCGATTTGGAAAGCATATCCCTTGAACTTGATCTTGTCCAACTCAATGGTTTCCAAGACTTGTCGGCGGTAGCACTTGAATCCGGCGGTGGTGTCATGGATTGGAAGACCGGTGATGATGCGAACATATTTCGATGCGAAGTATGACATCAATACACGTCCCATCGGCCAGTTTACCACATTCACACCACTGACATAGCGGGAGCCGATGGCCACATCGTAACCTTCATTGGCACATTTTTCGTACAATCTTGGCAAGTCGGAAGGGGCATGGCTGAAGTCGGCATCCATCTCGAAAATGTAGTCGTACTTATGCTCCACGGCCCATTTGAATCCGGCTATGTAGGCAGTTCCCAAGCCTAATTTACCCTTGCGTTCCACCATGAAGAGGCGGTTCGGGAATTCTTGTTGCATCCGGCGGACGATGTCAGCGGTTCCGTCGGGTGAGTTGTCCTCAATGATGAGGATATGGAAAAACTTCTCCAAGCCAAAAACGGCACGGATAATGTTTTCTATGTTTTCCTTTTCGTTATACGTCGGTATGATGACGATGCTATCGGATTTCATGATATATTATTTAAGGTATTATGTTTCTTTTATTCAAATCGTATTCCTTTCGGAGCAATGGAACTAAAGATAACTCGGGTTTCATCTACGTTGGATGATGGCAAGTCGGGCATTATTCCATTGACAATCAGTGATAATGTATTCTTCAACAGATATTCCTCCGGATTTCCCAATGGGAGCCATTGAATGAGTGTGTTTTCGTTCAACTTGTAGTGAGGATTGAATCCTTCGCTATAGTCGCCTTCGTTGTTCGAGTTCGATACGGAGGCAACAACAGGCCACAAGGTGATTCCATGTGCTTCGTTCTTGTAAGAAGTCATGGCTACATTCTTTCCTTCGGTCTTGTTTCCGATAAGGATGACATTTTCTGCTCCCATATAAGGAATCAAGCCATTGATGACGGCTTCGGATGCTGAGGCCGTTTGATTGCCGGTGAGTATGTAAACCTTGTTCAAATTCAAGTTGGCATTTGCATAGTCCGTACTGAATGGGTAGCGGACGATCTGTGGACTTGCCTTTTCATTGAAAGTCAAGTTCACGAAGTCTTTACCCATGGCCGATGCAGGAGCCAAGAGGCTTCCCAAAGCTTGGGCACATTGCAGATATCCACCATTGTTATAGCGGAGGTCGAGAATGAATGCGTCCGGTGATTGGGCCTTGAATTGAGCGAAAATCTGTTTCATCTGTTCATCGTAAACAGATTCGGTTCCTTCGTTGTTCGGGCCGGTAGAAAACTCATTGTATACCAAGTAAGCTATCTTCTTTCCGTCCACTTCGTACATTTGGTGGAGATAGAACGGATTGATTTCCATGGAGATGGATGTAGAAACGTTCACATTGTCTCTTACTTGCCATCCCAATCCGTTTTCGGTTTGGATGACTTGACTTCTCTGGAGGGCGATGGCTCCACCTTGAATCAATTGCTTGTAATTGTCCGAAGTAATGCGGTCTTGGTTGATGGCCGAAATCCAGTCGCCTCGTTCGATGCCTGCTTTCTCGGCAGGAGAGCCGGGCAATACATAGAGCACTCGGGCATAGTTGTGGGCTGTGGTTCCGGTAGGGTCGCTGGTGAGAAGAAACTCCATGCCATAGGTGGAAGTTCTGTCCAATGTCAAGCTACGGCTTTCGGCCTTGGTTTGTTCCATGTAAGAATATTTGTCGCCCTTTCCGTTCAATGCATTCTTGGAAAGCAAGTTCTTGAAGAAAGTGGCAGGCTCTTGGAAATAGGTGTCTTCCTTATCGATGACGGGCATGTCTTCCGCCCACAAATAGTTTTCTCTCATCACTTCCTCTATCCACATGCGGTCTTCGATGAGAGCATAGAATTCACCGGTGCGGTCTTCTCCACACGATGAGAGAAGGGTTGCAATCAGTGCCAAAAACGTATATTGTAAATATTTCATATCTTCTTTTCTTGTTCAATCTGCAAATCTAATGATTTTATAAGGAATAATCGCATTCCATTCTATTTATTTAAAGGTGTTACACCAATAAATCGAGCATAATCTGTATATCCTCGTTGGTGAGCCCTTGTTTCAATAGGCTATTCTTGTCCTTATTGAACTTTGCAATAAACGCCGAATGGCTTTCCTCAAAGGACCGAGACGTTTGATAGAAAACGATGGCGTCCTTTATCTGATGCATGGCGAAGTGTACATGACCCATGTTCATCCAGTCGTGCGACTTGGGCGATGGCTGGTCCAAAAGCATCCGATAGTATTTCAAAGCTTCCTCGTATTTTCCGCTCACGAATGAGCACCATGCGATGGCTCTACGGGCATTGCTCGGGTTCTTTTCCAGATACTCCACTTTGTAAAAATAAGCTAATGCTTCGGTGTAGTTTTCCATGCGGGCCAAGCATTGTCCTATCTGTAAAGCAATGTTCAGATTGTCCGGTTGGACAAGTTCCACTTTCCGATAGAACTCCAATGCCTTTTCCATGTTGCCATGGAGCTTGTGGCATTGAGCCAGATGCTTGTTGGTCCAAACATTGTCGGGCAACAAGATGTCGGCATGTTCGTAGTGGCGTATGGCATCTGCATATTGCTTCTGCTTTTGGAGGATATATCCGGCTTTCTGATACACTTCGGCCAATGGACTATGAGCTTCCATCAGCTTGAGGTAGAGGGAATAAGCTTCCTCCAGATATTCCTTCTGCAACAGATAATCGGCCAATTCCTTGGTAAAATCCGGCGCTTGGAGAGCATCGCCAAACAACGGGTTTTCCCATAAATTGAACTTCCATTGGAAGATGTCTTCTTCTTCGCGATGGCGCTTCCAAAGTTTAAAGAATCGGTACAAATCCTGAATGTATTGTCGACTGATGCCTTTCGCTTCTTTCTTCTGTTTCATGAGTGCTTCCATCTTGTCCCGATGCTCCTCGTTCATGCGGGCTTGTTCCTCCATCTGCTGAATGGACATGTCTCTCATGGACTTTGGCATTTCTAAGATGGCCAAGGCAAAGGAATACTTGTCCGAATTGCAGAAGTAATCGGAATGAACAATGAGCTTCAGAGGCGAGAAAGCCGAATGGTTGAACTCCTTTTCGAGTGTGGAAAGCATTGGCAGACTCAAATCGAACGGATAGAACCAATGTGGAATCTCGTGGAAGAACGGATAATGTTTGAGTTGGGCAAACGAGCTCATGTACACATCGGCACCGGCCATTTGCCATTCGCCCAATTCCTTAATCTTGTCGTTCATGCCACTCTTGTCCATCCATTCCTCCCATTCCGGGTTGCGTTCTTCGGATTCTTCCGACTCGTCGAAGCGGAATTTCGGATCGTTCAGTTGCTTGGAGTTCTTGATCATTTCGGGGATGATTTCCTCCCGCATCTTCTGGTCTATCTTGGACGTTTCTCGGGTGATAAGCAATTGCATCTGAATGGTATACAGATTCTTGCGGAAGCTTTCTTCCTCGCAAAGCAAGGAGAGCCGGGAAACCATGTCGGGATAGAGCGGTATGCGTTTCTCGTGCTTGGATAGGGTGATGACCATCCCCACCAAGGCCCGTTGGTTCACTTGAAGGTCTTCGTGCTTATAGGCTTCCATGAGGAAGTTGAATTTCTTCCAGTCGAATACCCGGAGCAAACTCAAGGTAACGGCACTGACCATCACGGCCAGGTCGTTGGTAAAAACAAGCATGGATTGAAGGATGTTCGTAGCTTCCTTGGCTTCGTTGTCCGTCCAGAAAGGAGTGACCCAAGTCTTGTAGAACAGCTCGCCCAATGCCGATTCGTGTGCCTGGTGGATTTTTCCCATCTCCGCTTGTCGGCGCTTCTCTTCATGATAGAGCAGGGGGGCGGTGGTCACATCTTCGGTAAAGGTTTCCAACTGCATTTCAAGCTCGGAGTAAGCCTTGGCCGGTTGAAGGGCAAAGGTACGGATACGGTCGAAATAGCTTCCGCTCGTCTTCAAGGCCATGAGGGCGATGTTCGTTGCATCCGTCAGTTCGTAGGTAGCACGGAGGGTCTGCTGATAAAAATCTTTCCGGTTGGGGTCATCCATTCCTTGTTGGGCATATTGGAGCATATAGCCATAAGCCGTAAGGGTACTTTCTATCTGGTTGCGAAGTTCCCATCGGTTGGTTTGCGTGCTGATGCCCTGAAGTTGGGTAAGTGCTTCCTTCAGTCGGCCTGCATCCAATAATCTATATATGTCTTCTATTCCTTCGTACATGGTTGTTTGGTTTATGAAGATGCAAATGTAACGAAAATCCGAAATACTTCCGCAGATTTTAACGAACTAATCAGATAATTCTGTATTTTTGCGTGATTCAATTCGCATCTATGGACATTAAAGAATTACAACGCATATATGCCGCCCATCCCAACACGAAGGCATTGGTGGCTCAGTGGGAAGATGCGTCTATCCAGACCATTTTCTTGGGAGGACTGCATGCCTCTGCTTCACCTTTGTTTTTTTCTTCGTTTCTTACGGCTATCCGTCAAACTGCTGTCTTCATCCTGAACGACTTGGAGGAGGCCGGCTATTTCTATCACGACCTCACACAAATCAATGGCGAGGAGAACGTGTTGTTCTTTCCGTCATCTTATCGTCGTGCCATCAAGTACGGACAGAAGGATGCCGGCAATGAGATTCTCCGCACCGAAGTGTTGAGCCGTTTGCAGAAGGGAGAGCCTATTACCGTGGTGACTTATCCGGATGCTTTGGCAGAAAAGGTGGTGTCGAGCCGTGAGCTCATGAGCCGTACGCTGAAGATTGAGGTAGGCCAACAGATAGAAGTGGACCACATGGTGGAAACATTAGCTGGATTCGGATTCGAACGGGTAGACTATGTCTATGAGCCCGGCCAATTTGCCCTCCGTGGAAGCATTGTCGATGTGTTCTCTTACGCTTCGGAGTATCCCTATCGTGTCGATTTCTTTGGCGATGAGGTGGATAGCATCCGTGTGTTCGAGGTTGAGTCCCAACTCTCTCGTGAGAAGAAGGAGAGCGTGTCCATCGTTCCCGAATTGGGTGTATCCGGAAGCGGAGAGTTTGTATCGTTTTTTGAGTTTGTTCCGAAGGATACCTTGTTGGCATTCAAGGATTTCTTCTGGGTAAGAGACCGTGTGGACGTGGTTTATGAGGAGGCCGTTTCTCCTTTGGCCTTGGCTGCCGATGAGGAACATAAGGCCGAATTGTTGAACATCACCAAGCACTTGATCGATGGATCCTCTTTCCAATACCAAGCCTTGCATTTCCGTCGCATGGAGTTCGGTCATAAGCCTACGGGCACTCCTCAGGCTACCCTTACTTTCGAAACACAGGCTCAACCTATCTTCCATAAGAATTTCGAATTGGTGAGCAGTTGTTTCAAGGAGTTCTTGGCTTCGGGATACACGCTCTATATCTGCACCGATAGCGAGAAGCAAGCCAAGCGATTGAAGGACATTTTCGAGGAACGGAAAGACAACATCAGCTTCACTTATGTGAACAAGACCTTGCACGAAGGTTTCACCGATCATGCTTTGAGAAACTGTTTTTTCACCGACCATCAGATATTCGACCGATTCCATAAATACAACCTCCGTAGCGACAAGGCTCGAAGCGGAAAGGTGGCACTCACCCTTAAAGAACTCAGCCAATTTGAGCCGGGCGATTACGTGGTGCACATCGACCACGGCATCGGGAAGTTTGCCGGATTGGTACGCTTGCCGAATGGTAATTCTACGCAAGAAGTCATCAAACTGATCTATCAGAACGAAGATGTGGTGTTCGTGTCCATCCATTCGTTGCATAAGATCTCTAAATATAAAGGTAAGGAGGGCGAACCACCACGTATCAATAAACTGGGTACGGGTGCTTGGGAGAAAATCAAGGAAAAGACCAAGACCAAGATTAAGGACATTGCCCGCGACCTGATCAAGCTTTACTCGCAACGCAAGCAGGAGCAAGGCTATGCCTATACACCCGATAGTTTCTTGCAACACGAGCTGGAGGCAAGTTTCCTTTACGAAGATACTCCCGACCAGTTCAAGGCTACCAACGATGTAAAGGCCGATATGGAAAGCAATCGTCCGATGGACCGCTTGGTGTGTGGTGACGTTGGTTTCGGTAAGACCGAAGTGGCAGTACGAGCTGCATTCAAGGCTGCTACGGACAATAAGCAGGTGGCCGTATTGGTGCCTACCACCGTGTTGGCTTATCAGCATTACCAGACCTTTAGCGAACGTTTGAAGGAGTTCCCTTGCAAGGTGGAATACCTCAGTCGTGCCCGCTCTGCCAAGGATACTTCCCGCATCTTGAAAGAGTTGGCGAATGGTGATATTCAGATACTTATCGGAACGCACAAGCTCATTGGCAAGAGTGTGAAGTTCAAGGATTTGGGATTGCTCATCATCGACGAGGAGCAGAAATTTGGTGTGAGTGTGAAGGAGAAACTTCGCCAGCTGAAGGTGAATGTCGATACCCTCACCATGACCGCTACGCCTATTCCACGAACCTTACAATTCTCCTTGATGGGAGCCCGAGACTTGTCGGTTATCCAGACACCGCCACCCAATCGTTATCCTATTCAGACAGAAGTGCATACGTTCAACGAAGAGATCATTACCGAAGCCATCAACTTCGAGATGAGCCGTAACGGACAGGTGTTCTTTGTGAACAACCGCATCCAGAATCTTCAGGAACTGAAGGCCTTGATTCAACGCAATATCCCCGATTGTAGGGTGTGCATCGGCCATGGTCAGATGAAGCCCGAAGAGCTGGAAAAGATTATCTACGATTTCGTGAATTATGACTATGATGTTTTGTTGGCAACCACTATCATCGAGAGCGGTATCGACATTCCTAATGCCAATACCATCATCATCAATGCTGCTCAGAACTTCGGTTTGAGCGACTTGCATCAGATGCGTGGTCGTGTAGGTAGAAGCAATCGCAAGGCGTTCTGCTACTTGTTGGCTCCTCCGCTCACCTCACTCACTTCCGAGGCGAAGCGACGCTTGCAAGCCATCGAGAACTTCAGCGACTTGGGTAGCGGTATCCATATCGCCATGCAAGACCTCGACATCCGTGGGGCAGGGAACATGCTGGGTGCCGAACAGAGCGGTTTCATTGCCGATTTGGGTTACGAAACCTATCAGAAAATCTTGGCTGAGGCCGTGAAGGAACTGAAGGAAGATGAATTCAGCGAACTTTATGCCGAAGAATTGCAAGCTGCTGGCGAAGAGAAGATTAGCGGAGAAGATTTCGTGAGCGAGTGTCAAGTAGAAAGCGACCTCGAATTGCTCTTCCCCAATGAGTATATCCCGAGCTCGAGCGAGCGTATGTTGCTCTATCGCGAGCTTGATGGCTTGGAATTGGATAAGGAAGTGCTCGACTTCAAGAGCCGATTGGAAGACCGTTTCGGCAAGGTTCCGCCCGAAGGACAGGAATTGCTCCGCATCGTGCCTCTCCGCCGATTGGCCAAGCGATTGGGAGCCGAGAAGATATTCCTGAAAGCCGGTCGTATGGCATTGTACTTTGTAAGCAATCCCGATAGCCCTTACTATCAGAGTGCCGCTTTTGGCAAGGTTATTGGCTACATGGGCATGAATCCTCGCCATTGCAACCTCCGCGAGCAGAACGGTAAGCGAAGCATGGTGGTGAAGAATGTGGAAAATGTGGAAACCGCCGTGAGCATTTTGCAGGAGATTGTTAGTTTGGAAGGATAATTACTCATATTTTTGGTGAAACTAAATTGATATATCCTTTCTATTTTGCTAAAACATAAACTTTAATAATAATGATGATATGATGAAAAACATTATTTTGGCCATGTGCTGTATGGTTATGTTGGCAGGATGCCAACAAACTGATGGGATAGCGAACGAAGGTAAAAGACTGCCGATGTATATTAAGGCAAGCATCGGGAAATCGGAGGTGGGTAGCCGTTATTTTGTGGAAACTCCCAATAGTTTGTCATTTTATGATGGAGATGAAATAGGTTTGTCTGTAAACGATGGTGCTTTTGTTCTGTGGACATATAGTGATGGTAGATGGAATGTGGTTCCTGCTGTGAATTGGAATGACAAGAGTTCAGAACATACTTTTATGGCATTTTATCCGTTTGCAGCTGATGCAGACAAGGATAATGTTCCAATGCCTGATCTGTCCGGTCAAGATGGTACAATGACAAGTGTTGCTACACGTGATTTCCTTGTATCGACCAAAAAACAAACTTATGGAACGAATGGTATCGTTTCATTTACAGGTGATGATGCGTTCAAGCATGTGTCGTCTTTAGTGTCTATCACTTTGAAAGGTGAAGGTGATTTGGTAGGAGCCAAAGTTTCAGAAATTTCGATTAGTGGTGAGCATATATTGACGCCTTCTACTTATTCGTTTGAGGTTGCTAATGGTAATGCAGTAACATTGAGTGATGATGTGGCTAAGCAGGTGGATTTGCTGGAAGTATCACCTTCGTATACCATGACTTCCGAGGGTATGACTTACTATTTTGTATTGAATTCGGGTACTGTTGAATTGGCTGATGTAACGCTATGCATTCAATATGAAAAGGGAGGGAAAGAATATAATGCTCAACTTATTGGTTTAGGAACTAATACGGTTACTAAATTTGAAAGCGGAAAGCAGTATAGCTATACATTGAAGGTAGCAGGTGGTGTGCTTGTGGTTGCCGGTAATGAAATAGCCCCATGGGGTGATGGATTGACCATAGATGATATTGTTATCAATGGTTCGGAAGTAACAGAGTCGTAATATATAGCAAAAGTGAGAGCGTGTGTCATAAAATAAATTAGGCACGGATTACACGGATTAACATGGTTTTTAGTGTATGTTTATATAAATTATCCGTGCAATCCGTGTAATCCGTGCCTAAAAAAAGAAGTGGATGCGCATTTTGACACATCCACTTCTTAATTTATCTACCATAAAGTTTGTCAATCAAGTCGCTACGTCCCATGCGCTTGAGTTCCTGAATGATGGCACGCCGTTCTTCGGGTTTGTACCAGAAGAAGAACATGCGCTGGGCCAGTTTCTCGCGCTGGGTCTTGGCGCTGAAGATGGGTTGCAGGGTGTACGGATGATACCCCGTGTGCCATGCTTCGGTGGCTACGGTCATCGGGGTAGGCGTGAAGTCCTGCACCTGCTCCAGGTGGAAGTCCAATCGCTTGGTGATGACTGCCAGCTCGGCCATGTCTTCCTGCGTGCATCCCGGATGGCTACTGATGAAGTAGGGGATGATCTGTTGGCGGAGGTTCAGTTCGTTGTTGATCTTGTCGAATATCTTCTTGAAATCATAGAACTGGCTGAACGGTGGCTTGCGCATGATGTGGAGCACCGAGTCGCTGGTATGTTCGGGAGCTACCTTGAGGCGTCCGCTCACATGCTTGGCAATGAGCTCGCGGGTATATTCCTTCGTGCTACGGTTGATGGCCGGGTTCTTACTTTCGTGAAGCAGGAGGTCGTAACGCACACCGCTGCCGATGAAGCTCTTCTTGATGCCCGGAAGCGCATCTACCGCATGATAGATGTCGAGCAACGGACGATGGTCGGTATTGAGGTTCGGACATACCTTCGGGTGGATGCACGACGGGCGCTTGCACTTGCGGCATTTGTCCGCATCGGTTCCGCCCATGGCATACATGTTGGCACTCGGTCCGCCAAGGTCGCTCAGATACCCCTTGAAGTCGGGCATCTCGGTGATGGCCTTCACTTCCTTCAGGATGCTTTCCTTGCTTCGGCTCACGATGAACTTGCCTTGGTGCGCACTGATGGTACAGAAGGCACATCCGCCGAAACATCCGCGGTGCAGATTGACGGAGAACTTGATCATGTCGAAAGCCGGGATGCGCTTACCTTTATATTTAGGGTGAGGCAATCGGGTATAGGGAAGGTCGAACGACATGTCGAGCTCGCCTTGCGTCATCGGCGGGTATGGAGGGTTCACCACTACCGTGCTGTTGCCGGCATGCTGGAGGATGCGTGCGGCTTCGTATTTGTTCGATTCTTCCTCGATGAAGCGGAAGTTCTCGGCTTCCTTCTTCTTGTCGCTCAGGCAGGCTTCGTGCGAGTGGAGCACAATGTCTTCCTTCTGGCTGATGCTGGGCGGAATGGCTTGCTTGCCCTTCACAAGGTACACCGTCTGAGGAATGTCGTGCGGGATGACCGGACTTTCCTTCATGCGCTTGCAGAGGTCGGTGATGGGTTTTTCGCCCATGCCGTAGATCAGCAGGTCGGCACCCGACTCGATGAGGATGCTCTTGCGTACGGTGTCCTGCCAATAGTCGTAGTGCGTGAGTCGGCGAAGCGAAGCTTCGATACCGCCAATCACTACAGGCACATCCGGCCAGAGCTTCTTCAGTATTTGGGTGTAGACGATGGTAGGGTACTCAGGGCGCATGTCGTGGCGTCCGTCGGGCGTATAGGCATCTTCGCTACGCAGGCGCTTGTTGGCCGTATACTTGTTCACCATGGAGTCCATGCATCCGGCAGACACGCCGAAGAACAGACGGGGCTTGCCCATCTTCTTGAAGTCGCGGAGGTCGTCACGCCAGTTGGGTTGTGGCACGATGGCTACCTTCAGCCCTTGTGCTTCGAGCAATCGGCCGATAACGGCTGCTCCGAACGAGGGATGGTCCACGTACGCATCGCCACTGAACAGGACGACATCGAGTTCGTCCCATCCGCGAAGCTCCATCTCCTTCTTGGTGGTGGGAAGCCAGTCTGTGAGTCTGTATTCTTTCATTATAGAGTGTAGAGAATTTTTAGATTTTCAGATTCCCCTCTTGAGAGGGGCTAGGGGTGTGTGAGTCACACCAAGTTATGTATGCTTACACACCCCCTTCCCCCTCTCAAGAGGGGAGTTGAGAGTTTCGAAAGCATAATGCTTTGTGTTACCGAGATCCTTCCTCCCTTTGGTCGTCTGGATGACAAACGGGGAATTAGTTGATGTTTTCAGATTCTTGCTCTTCTTCAGCCTTTGCCTCTTCCAATTCCTTTTCCCACTTGATGTAAAGCAAGATGAGCTGGTGCAAGCCGAACGCCTTCATGTTGTTGTGATAAATCACGTCGATGCAGAGGTCGAGCAAGTCCTTGCAGTTACCTTCAGCCGAGGCGATGAGCGAACGGATGTTGAGCTTCAACTTGTCGAGGACCATTTCGTCTACGATGCCGTTGCTGTCAATCAGGTGCTGGAAAAGTGAGTACTTCTGGATGGTCTGCAAGTTCACTTCCGATATTTCCATGCTTCGTGTGCCCGAAGCGTTAGTCTGTATGGTGTACATAGTTTTCTTTTTTATATGGTTTTGAAAGACAAATGTAGGAATTATTTGTGGATTTCTATGGTTTTATTTCCAATATTTTAAAATATAATCCCCCTTGCGAAGGGGGTAGGGGGATGTCTCGTTGCTTTGGAGTTCATGGAATTTCGTCATGTCCTAAGGAACATCCCCCTGCCCCCTTCACAAGGGGGATAAATAGTTATGTGCTCTGAATGAAGATGAATCTTTTATTCAAACAATCCCAAGGCTGCCTTCATCACTTTGGCCCGTTCAGTGGTGTTGTCGATGCTCTCGAACGGGAATCCGAGGACGAAAGTACGGTAGTCTGCACCCTTGTAGGCAATGCCGGCACCATAGTTACCCGGTGTATAGACATAGGTAGAGTAGGCTCCACCTACCGGCAAGAGACAATCGGGAGCAGGTACCGCATAGCTCTTTTCGTTCACCTTGGTAGGGAAGGTCATGGTGGAGTTTGCTCCGGATACTTGTCCGGTGGTGACTCCATACATGCTTCCGCCATGGGTGAACTTCAAGGTGTTCTGAGCCAGGGAAGCAGGGAGGATGCTACCCAAGTAGGAACCCGATACAAGCAGGTTGCCTCCTTGACGGGTATAGTCGCCAATGCGTTCCTGGAGCTTGTTGCTCAGGATGCTCTTCTCGGCACCCAGGATGAAGTCTACCACCGGATAGTCTTCCATGCGGATGAAGCTTTGTTCGATGGCTTCGTCGCTACACGAAACGAAGGAGTATCCTCCGGATGCCTGGATGGCCTTGCCATGAAGGAACGGATAGTCGAAGGTGTTTCCGGCTATCTGCATGCCTTCCCATTCGCTGGAGCTATAGCCCAAACCATCGGGTGTTTCCTTGCCGATCTTGCTTCGGTCGAAGGAGAGTTGAGGACCACAATATGCGGTGGTACTTATATAAGGTACACCCGGATCGCGGAGCATGTCGAAACCTTGTTGGGTATCCGATTCGAAGGTAGCCGGTCCGCTTGTTCTATCGAAGGCATTGACGATGAGCACGGTTCCCTTGCTATTGGGAGCATGATAGGCCGAGAGTATCTCGGACGGGAAGCTTTCGCCACCCTTGTTCAGGGCAGTAACCTTGAAACTATATACCAATCCTTCTTCTGCCTGGAAGGTATAGGAGTTGCCTTTCACCAATGTACCATTGTCCCAGCCTCCGTGTCCCAATCGGGTATAGACGATGTAGGAATCGGGCTTTGCCGATGGTTCTTGCGGGTCGATGACTCCTTGCCAAGACAAACGGAAGCTATTCTTTCCTCCTTCTTGAATGGCGAAGCGGGTTACGGGCAGAGGTTGCACCACATAGTCGGCATCGTGCATCATGGCGTTGTGCTTCAAGATGGACTTGTACACCGAGCGTGCCACGGTAAACTTGAAGTCGGGGTTGTGGCCCATGCGCATGTCCGCAAAGTTCTGGTGCGAGAGGATTTCGAGAATCATGCTCGGCACGGCAGGAAGGCGGGTTTCGCTATAGTTGCGGTTCCACATGCCTCGGCGTGGCCATAGGGTGCCGTAGCGGAATGATACATCATCCTGTATTTGGGTCATCATTATATCAGTCAGGTCGCGCGATGCATAGCGCGATACTCCACTATTCAGCTTTCCTTCGTTGAAGTTGGTGGTGTATACTCCCAAGGTACCGATCCATTCGTCTGCTTTAGAGAAGCCGGCATCGCTATGGAAAGCCATGGACATTTCGAACGGAACGCCTAAGCCTTTTTCGGTAGGGTTGTATACGGAACCTCCGCTCAGATAATTGATCATGTGGCTACGGGTATTGAGGTCGTCGGCATAGTCGTTTTCTCTATCGGTACGCATATAGACTTCGGCCGGCATACCGCTCCACTGGGCATTGTATCGGGCAGCTTCCATCCATCGGGGGAGTCCGCTGGTCTGTCCGTTGCGGGCCATGTTGCCCATACCTCCACCAAAGCGTACGGCATCGGCACACACCACACCCTTCTGCTTGCTCTGGTTGCTCAGCACCACCATGCCATAGTCGTTCGTTCCCTTGTCGAACTCGAAATGGCCGAGGTACACCCATGTGCCACCACCTATCCGTTGGTTCACGAGGAATTCGGTCACACCACCCTTGTGGAAGACCAGGTATTTGGCATCGCTCACACTATTGGGGAGTGACTGATAGGATACATATACGGCATATCGGCCGGTCTCGGGGATGTTCGGAATCCATTGGGCAAAGGCCTTCTCGGGCTTCTTCTCGGTCTTGGCAAATCGGGCGCTACCTTCTTCGAACGGGTTCTGTCCATCTACATAGGTCGCTCTATTGTGGGCAAAACCGGCATGTGGAGTGGTATTCCATTTGCCTTTCCGGCTCTTCACTTCCTGATAAGCACCCGAACCGTCATTGTCTACAATCACTTCATGGCGTTGCCAATCCCTTTCGCGAGGGGTGAAGACCACCGCTCCGGCATTCTCGAGCATCGGGATGAGGTAGGGCACTACGAACGATTGGGTGAACAAATCTTCGGCGGTACCGAACAATCGGGGGCGTTGCCATCCCCATTCGCCTTTCTTGTTGATGTAATACTTACCATGGCTTTGCCAGAGGGCGATGTGTCGTCCTTCCAGCCCTTCTTCCACTTCATAAGGTCGGGAGATGTTCTTGGTCCACGGGTTTCCCTTGTATTCTTTCTTCCAGACCATCGTCTTGTCTTTCTTCTTGCGAAGGTGGTTGGGAATGAGTTCCTCGATGGTCTTTCCGTCGGCATGAATCGTGATGTCGTAGTAATTCACAGGTCCGGGCAGAAGTTTCTTCAGATAGCCATAAATCTGCTCCACATTCTCCGGAGTGAAAGGTTGGTAGCCGAACGAAACCGATGGGTAGATGTCGAGTTTGCGACGCTGGTGGTCCAAGGCAAAGGAATCGAGCTTGCACGTACCGATTCGGGCTTGTGCAGGTTGATACTCGGAGAAGAAACGGGTGAGGCGTTCTTCTACATTTCCGTCCAGTCCTTGAGCTTGCAAGCCAAGGGCGGAAGTGGCGAGTAGGATGGAGGCAATGTATTTTTTCATTATTTTATCTATTGTCTGTTATTTGTTGATGGATTTCCACTCCACAAAGTTAAAAAAAATCATTAGCTTTGCAGAAAAGTAAAACCATCTAATAACAACTTATGAAGAAAATAATTTTGAATCTATGCGTGCTTGCTCTGCTGATGGGGGCTTGCTCGAATGAAAAGATCGTGAAAATGCGCGATTATGGCATCGTGCCGGATACGGAAGAAAACCTCTCGGCCAAAATGCAGGAGGCTTTGGTAGCCATCAAGCAGGAAAATGAAGGGAAGAAAGTGACCTTGCTCTTCGAAAAGGGACGATATGATTTCCATGTAGAAGGAGCTTTCCAGAAGGAATACTACATCTCCAATCACGACCAACCGAATCCGAAACCGGTAGGTTTGGCCTTGGAGGACTGGAAAAATCTTACCCTGGACGGGGCAGGAGCGGATTTCATCTTCTACGGACGCATGCTTCCGGTTTCGCTTGTACGCTCGGAAAACACCGTACTCAAGAACTTCAGCATCGACTTTGCAGAACCACACATCACTCAGATTGAAATCGTGGAGTGTGGAGACCAGGGTATGACCTTCCGCATCGAGCCATGGGCAAAGGCACGTGTGGGCGAGAATACGCACTTCGAGTGCTATGGCGAAGGATGGGTGAACTATCCGCAGACCGGTATCGCCTTTGATGGCAAGACCCGTCACGTGGTATATAAGACCAGCGACTTGTGGTGCCCGACCAATGACACCAAGCAGATTGACGAACGTACGTTCCATGCACCGAATTGGAAGGATGCCCGTCTCGTTCCGGGTACTAAGGTGGCCATGCGTAACTACGAGCGTCCGGCTCCAGGCATCTTCATGTATATGGATAAGGATACCCGCTTGGAAAATATAAGCATCCATTATGCCGAGGGTATGGGTCTCTTGGCTCAGATCAGCGAGAACATCACTCTCGAAAAGTTCAATGTATGTCTCCGTGATGAGGATGATCCTCGTTACTTTACTACACAGGCCGATGCTACTCACTTCTCGGCATGTAAGGGTAAGATTATCTCTTGCAATGGCTTGTACGAAGGCATGATGGACGATGCCATCAACGTGCATGGAACTTATTTGAAGGTAGTTAAGCGCTTGGATAACAAGACCGTAGTAGGCCGATACATGCATCCGCAAGCATACGGATTCTATTGGGGCGGAAAAGGCGAAAAGGTACAGTTCGTGAGCTCAAAGACAATGGAAGTGGTTGACAAACAGAATATCATCGCCGACATCACTCCGTACGACAAGGAAACCATTGATGGTGCTAAAGAATTCAAGATTACCTTTGAACAGCCTTTGGATGAGGCTATTCAGCCAGAAGCCGGTTTCGGTATCGAGAACTTGACTTGGTGTCCGGAGGTGTACTTTGCTGATAATGTAATCCGTAATAACCGTGCTCGTGGTACGTTGTTCAGTACACCATTGAAGACGGTAGTAGAACGCAATGTGTTCGACCACACTTCGGGTACGGCTATCTTGCTTTGTGGTGATTGTAATGGCTGGTACGAAACCGGTGCTTGTCGTGACGTGACTATCCGCGACAATCATTTTATCAACTCGTTGACTAATCTGTTCCAGTTTACTGAAGCGGTGATTTCCATCTATCCGGTTATCCCGAACTTGGAAGGTCAAGTTCAGTATTTCCATGGGGGAGAAGGTCATCCGGGTGTGACCATCGAAAACAATCTTTTCGAGACATTCGATCGTCCGCTTGTTTTTGCCAAGAGTATCGATGGCTTGACTTTCCGTGGCAACGAGGTGGTTCAGAACGAAGACTTCCCAGCCTTCCACAAGAACCAGACACGTTTCCGTTTCATCCGCACCAAGAATGTGGTGATTGAAAACAATGAGTTCTCGGATGGAGATGCGAGCGTGAGTGAAGAATAATAGAAACTTTATCCCCCTTGTGAAGGGGGGGTAGGGGGATGTTCCATTGACATAGGACACATAACGTAATGTTGAAACTATGCAGAGTCAACATCCCCCTGCCCCCTTCACAAGGGGGATGTTTTAAGGAGATTATATAATTTCAATTCCTGCTTTCGCACAGAGTTCCAAACCTACATCTTTCAGCTTGTACTTCTGAATCTTACCGCTACCGGTCATCGGGAATTCCTTCACGAAGAAGATGTACTTCGGAATCTTGTAACGGGCAATCTTGCCTTCGCAGAACTCGCGTACATCGAATTCGTTCATTTCGGCTCCTTCGTGCAAGATGATGAATGCACCTACGGCCTCGCCATAACGCTTCGATGGGATACCTGCTACCTGTACGTCCTTGATGCCTTCCATCTTGTAGAGGAATTCTTCAATTTCGCGAGGGTAGATGTTTTCACCACCACGGATAATCATATCCTTGATACGTCCGGTGATGCGGTAGTTACCGTCTTCGTCCTTCACACCCAAGTCGCCTGAGTGGAGGAAACCATCCTTGTCAATAACTTCATCGGTAGCCTGTTGGTTCTTGTAGTAACCCTTCATGGTGTTGTAACCACGGTTACACATTTCGCCTTGAACGCCTACCGGACATTCTTCGCCTGTTTCTGGGTCGATGACACGCACTTCGGTAAATTCGTAGTCGTGGCCTACGGTAGTGCAGCGAACTTCGAACGGATCGTCGATGCGAGTCTGGGTCATACCCGGAGATGCTTCGGTCAAGCCATACACGCTGGTCACCTTCATGAACATCTTTTCTTCTACCTGGCGCATCAATTCAATCGGACAAAGTGCACCTGCCATGATACCTACGCGGAGGCTCGACATATCGAACATGTCGAACATCGGGTGGTTCAATTCGGCGATGAACATGGTCGGCACCCCATAAAGAGAAGTACAACGTTCCTTGTGGATAGAAGCCAATACCACCAACGGGTCGAATCGTTCTACCATCACTTGAGTACATCCGTGAGTCAAGCAGTTCATGGTAGCCAATACTACACCAAAGCAATGGAACAAAGGTACACAGACACAAAGTTTGTCATCAGATGTGAACTTCATGTGTTCGCCTGTCAAGAAACCATTGTTGGCAATGTTGTAGTGGGTAAGCATAACTCCCTTAGGGAAGCCTGTTGTACCCGAGGTATATTGCATGTTCACCACATCGTGGCAATTCACTAATTTCTTCGCTTCTACCAATGTTTCGTCTTCTACATTGCTACCGAGGAGGAGGATTTCGGCTGTATTGTACATACCGCGATACTTTTCCTGACCGATATAAACAACGTTTTTCATCTGCGGGAAACGTTCACTCTTCAAATATCCGCGTTGGCAGGTCTTAAGTTCCGGAAGCATGGTATAAACCATGTTTACATAATCGTCGCTACCACGGTCGCCATTCACGATACAGAGGGTGTGCATGTCCGAATTCTGGCAAAGATATTCCAATTCGGCTTGCTTGTAATTGGTATTTACGGTTACAGCTACCGCACCAATCTTGGCACAAGCATAGAGGAATGTCAACCAGTCGGGCACATTTCCTGCCCAAATACCCACATGAGTACCTTTTTCTACACCGATAGAGAGCAAACCTTTCGCCATGTTGTCCACACGTTCGTTGAACTTGCTCCATGTGAAGCGCAGGTTGCGGTCTGAGTATACGATGTATTCCTTATCGGGTGTCACCTCGGCCCAATGTTCCAACCAGTCGCCGAGGGTTCTATTTGATAATGCTAAGCTCATAATTTCTTATTATTTTCACCACGGAGGACACGGAGTTTTCCTTTTACTCTCCCCCTTATGAAGGGGGTAGGGGGATGTTTCATTGGTTTATGCTGATAAAAGCTATGCAGAATTAACATCCCCCTAGCCCCCTTCTAAGGGGGATGTGTGTTCTGTGTACTCTGTGGTGAGTTCTTAAAATCAAATCGGAGTATAAACTACGGCCAAAATCTTGGCTGCTTGTCCTTGGAATCCGTGTACGTGATGAGGCACGATAGAATCATAGTAGATGCTGTCGCCAGCTTCGATGACATGAGTCTTCTTTCCGTATGCCACTTCTACAGCACCTTCCATTACGAAGATGAATTCTTCGCCTTCGTGTGATGAGAGTTCGTAGTTGGTTTCATCAGTAGCTTCGATGCCGATGATGAATGGTTCCATGTGGCGGTCTGCCTTTGATTTGGACAAAGATTGGTAGTGCATGTGTGTGCGTGCATTCATGGCATTGTTCGAGAAGCTGATGGTGCCTTGTGCATCATCTTGCTTGCGGGTGATGACTGCACCAACTTCTTCCTGATCGTCGAGGAATGTTCCGAGTCTTACACCGAGTGCACGTGCTATCTTGATAAGTGGAGCCAATGAAGGAATGTCCACATTGTTTTCAATACGTTCGATTTGTTCTTCTGCAAGGCCGGTGCGTTCTGCCAATTCGGCTATGCTGATTTGCTTCGTGTCGCGAAGCGATTTAATCTTCTCTCCTACAATTTTAGTATTGTCCATATTTAATCTCTTTTTTAATTCTCTCTTTTGAAAGGCGCAAAGATAGAACAAAAAACGATATAAGAAGAATAAAATGTAAATAAAGGCATGATTTTTCTTAGAATATTGAAAAATCATGCCTTTATTCGTGATTAATTAATGTTTTTTGGTTACTCAATGTTACCAATTGAGAAGTATTCAGGGTATTTTCCTTTGAAATCCTTAAAGAACAGCTTTATTTCGCGCATATCCTTTTCGATATCGCCGGTAGGGTGGAATTCCTTGCCGATGGTAATCGTTTTCTTGGAATAGTCGATACCTACTAATAATATAGGTATACCTGCTCCCATGGCGATGTGGTAAAATCCCTTCTTCCAGTTCGGGTTAGCCTTGCGGGTTCCTTCAGGAGTGATGGCCAAATGGAATGTCTTGCTTTCCTTGGCAATCTGCACTACTTGGTCTACCAATGAAGTGCGTTTGCCACGGTCTACTGCAACACCACCCATCCATCGGAAAATAGGACCCAAAGGCCAAAAGAACCAATCCTTCTTCATCATGAAACCGGTATCACGGCCAATGGCTCCGTAGAACAATTTGCCGATGAACAAGTCCCAATTGGATGTATGGGGAGCAGCGCAGAGGATATACTTGTCGTAATCCGGTACGTTTACCACCGCCTTCCATCCCAATACCTTGAAGTAGATGAATCCAAAAATGGCTTTCTTCATGGATAGTCTTTGTTTTTGAGAGAGGATTACTTCAATTCGTCAGAAACCGCCTTGATGTTCTTGTTCAATTCTTCGTGGAGTTTCTTGTAATAACCCTTCACGTTGCCCGGCTGAGTGTGGCTGATGCGTGGGATAAGTGCCAAAACATTGTGAGTAGCTTCGATGATAGCCTCACGGTTTACTCCGTCTATCAAACTTGCCAAGAACAAGTCACCTGCTATATAAGAAATCTGTTTCTTCAATTTTCTTCTGCTTGCCATAATTTTTCAGTGTTTAAAGTTAATATGTGATTGATTTTCGGTGTAAAGATACGATTTTTATTTATAGAAGCTTTCATATTTGCAAAAAAAGAGCGAAATTTGCAGAAGTGAACATAAGAATCTATACATTATTTTAATAATACAATATTGATATGACAAAAAGTGCATTGCAAATTGCTCGTGCTGCTTATCAGCCGAAACTTCCTAAGGCATTGACAGGTGCTGTAGTTGCTAAGGAAGGTGAACCAACTCAGTCTGTTGCTGACCAGGAAGCTATCAAGGCTTTGTTCCCGAACACATACGGTATGCCGTTGATTCAGTTCGTAGAAGGCGAAGCTGCTGAATTCCCTGCTATCAATGTAGGTGTTATCTTGTCAGGTGGTCAGGCTCCTGGTGGTCACAACGTAATCTCAGGTTTGTTCGACGGTATCAAGAAGTTGAACGCTGACAGCAAGCTTTACGGCTTCATCCTCGGTCCTGGCGGTTTGGTAGACCACAACTACAAGGAATTGACTGCTGAAATCATCGACGAATACCGCAATACAGGTGGTTTCGATATCATCGGTTCTGGCCGTACTAAGTTGGAAAAGGAAGAACAGTTCGAAAAGGGTTATGAAATCATCAAGGAATTGGGTATCAAGGCATTGGTAATCATCGGTGGTGACGACTCTAATACTAACGCTTGTGTATTGGCTGAATACTATGCAGCTAAGAACTACGGTGTTCAGGTAATCGGCTGTCCTAAGACTATCGACGGTGACTTGAAGAACGAAATGATTGAAACTTCATTCGGTTTCGATACAGCTTGTAAGACTTATGCTGAAGTTATCGGTAACATCCAGCGTGACTGTAACTCAGCTCGCAAGTACTGGCACTTCATCAAGTT
>JAFYWH010000149.1 GCA_017558175.1 Bacteroidaceae bacterium | reverse complement strand
TCTAAACATAGCAATGCCTACCAATAGCCATGCGAATCTTCAAAAGAGGTCCGCTATCTTTCTTTTTGTCTGAATGATCATGAGTATTAACTAGAAGCCGTCTTTGGCGGTTTCATTAACTAATATTTTACGAATGAAAAAACTGAACGCTCTATTTCTTGCACTTGCATGTATAGCAAGCACCCTCCAAATCTCGGCTCAGATGGTTTGGAAAAACCCGATGAACGAAACCTTCCATGTGGTTCGTGGTCAAGCTTGGCAAAACGAACTGAAAGGTACTTATAACCGAATGCCGGACAGAGCAGAAAAAACCATCCGCAAGGCAGTTTGGGATTTGTCCAAACATAGTGCCGGCCATTCCATTGCCTTCCGAAGCAATGCCCCTCAAATCAAGATTCGCTATCAAGTGAGTGGTAGCTTCAGTATGCCCCACATGCCATCTACCGGTGTATCGGGAGTAGATATGTATGCTACAGATATTCATGGCCAACGCCATTGGTGTTCGGCACGATATGCTTTCCGCGATACCGTAACTTATACATATAATAAGCTCTCGTATGGCGAATCGGCTTCCAAAGGTTTTGAATACGAACTCTACTTGCCACTTTACAACGATGTGAAATGGCTGGAAGTGGGTGTAGAAGAAGGATACAACCTCCAGTTCCTCCCGGCTTCGCAAGAAAAGCCGATTGTGCTTTATGGTACCTCCATTGCCCAAGGAGCTTGTGCATCCCGTCCGGGTATGGCTTTCGGCAACATCATCGGTCGTAAGTTGGAACATCCGGTAGTGAACCTTGGCTTCTCCGGCAACGGACAGATGGAACCGGAAGTATTCGACTTGATTGCTGAAATCGATGCCCAGCTCTATATCCTCGACAACATGCCGAACATGGGTGGCGACCGCCTTCCGAAGATTTACGAACGCACCATCAATGGTGTACACAAAATCCGTGAAAAGAGCAATGCCCCTATCCTCTTTGTAGAGCATTACACCAATAGCCACATCGGCACTTCGGTAGAAGAAGAAGGTAGCTACAAGAAGAACAACCTGGAACTTCGCAAGGCTTATCGCACCTTGAAGGAAGAAGGTGTTCAGAACCTGCACTTCCTGAGCGAAGAAGAATTGGGCTTGGGTCAAGACTGTAGTGTAGAAGGCTGGCACCCGAACGATTTGGGTATGCAAGTCTATGCCGATGCTTACGTACCGAAAATCAAGGAAGTATTGAAAGAATATAGCACTATTGTTCCTTGCACCCAACAACGTGACCCTTACAATTGGAAGGAACGCCACGAACAGGTATTGGCCTTGAACAAGGAAAAGGCTCCAGAGATCGTATTGATTGGTAATTCCATCACTCACTATTGGGCAGGCGAACCGACTGCTACCATCGCTCGTGGCGAAGATAGTTGGAACAAACTCTTTAAGGGCAAGGTAGTCCGCAACATGGGCTTTGGATGGGACCGCATTGAAAATGCCCTCTGGCGCATCTATCATGGTGAATTGGATGGCTATGAAGCTAAGAAAATTGTCTTGCTCATGGGTACCAACAACCTCGACAAGAATACCAACGACGAAATCATTGCCGGCATCAACGAACTGGTGCGTGCCGTACGCGATCGTCAACCTAAGGCACAAATCTATGTAGCCGGTATCATGCCAAGAGCCGGAAAGGAAACTCGTGTAGCTGCCTTGAACGAAACGTTGCAAGTACGCCTGCATGCCGAAGAGGTGACCTATGTAGACCTATCTGCAGAATTCCTCCAACCGGACGGAAGAATCATCAAGGAACTCTTCTCCGATGGTTTGCATCCGAATAAGGAAGGCTACCAACGAATGGCGAAGATGCTGGAAAAGGCAATCAAATAATAATCATTCTCCAAGTTCCCCTCTTGAGAGGGGTTAGGGGTGTGTAAAACACATATACTTGATGTTTACTAACACACCCCTACCCCTCTCAAGAGGGGAAACATATTTCCCAACCTTCCATTACCTCCTATATTTCTCCTCTTTAAACTTCTTTAACGCTCCAACATTTGTATTATTACGAAACTTTCGTAGTTTTGCGAAAGAATCGTAAATAACTCATTACTATGGAAAAACTCACTCAACAAGAAGAAGAAGTAATGCTCTATATCTGGAGCCTGGAAGAATGCTTTGTAAAAGACATCGTGGCCAAGTTCCCTGAGCCTCAACCGCCCTATACCACCGTGGCCTCCATTGTGAACAACCTGAAACGCAAAGGATATGTATCAGCCAAGCGTTATGGAAATACCTATATGTACACTCCACTTATCAAGCAAAGCGAGTATAAGCGGACTTTCTTGGGAGGCGTAGTACGAAACTACTTTGCCAACTCCTACAAGGAAATGGTTTCTTTCTTCGCCAAGGAGCAGAAGCTCTCTGCCGAGGATTTGAAGGACATTATCGATTTGATTGAAAAAGGAAAAGAAGAATAACCCAAACACCTACATCTATGGCACTCGATTGGATTTATCTGCTGAAAGTGAATGCAGGCATTGCCCTGTTCTATGCTTTCTACAAACTCTTTTGCCAGCGCGACACCTTCTTCTTGTGGCGTCGGTTCGCCTTGCTCAG
>JAFYWH010000148.1 GCA_017558175.1 Bacteroidaceae bacterium | reverse complement strand
TGAGCCTCCGCCCGTTCACCCAACTGGCAAGTATCGACACCACTTATGGTCAGGTTTACGGCAAGTCCATCCTGTCGGTTTGTGTCATTTCCATCGTCATCCTGATTATCAGCCTCACGCTCATCTACTTCATGCACTACCGTTCGATGCGCCTCTCCATTCAGCAGACCCATAGTCAGGTAAAGGGGTCCATGATACGGAAAGTAAGCTTGGTAGTACAGCTCTTCGTGTGCCTGTCCTTCATCTGCGGCACGATACTGATGAACCAGCAAATAGACTACCTCCGCACCCACGACCTCGGCATGGAATACAAAAACCGGGCTGCCTTCAGCCAACAAGGAAGTACCGTGGATATGAGTGTATGGAAAGAGAAAATCCAACGTCTGCCTATGGTGACAGAAGTGCTCCACAACTACTATCATCCGATGGTTTCCACAATAATGATGTGGCTTCAATTCAGTGAATGGGAAGGCAATGAACACAAGTTGGAATACCCGATTCCTGCCATATGCTTTGTTGCCTCGGAGGAGTTCTTCAAGTATTATGAAATCACATTGCTGGCAGGCGAATGGCTCAACGATTTTTCCACCAAAGAAGACATCATCATCAACGAGTCGTTGGCACGCAAGTTGGGGTGGAGTGCCCAAGAAGCCATCGGCAAGCGCTGCAAGCATAGTATTTTGGAATACCGCATTGTCGGCGTGGTGAAGGATTGCCATTTCGGTCCTCCTACCTCGAAGATGCTGAACGTTGCCTTCATAGCCGAGGACATAAACGGCATGTGTTACTGGAACACCAGTGTCTTCTTCAAGTACAAGGAAGGCACTTGGCCGGAATGCAAACGCGCCTTGGAAGAAATGTGTGCCGAAGAGAAAGCCATGGGAGAAGTCTTCCATATCTATAACGAAGAGGAAACCTACAATGCCTACCTCCGTGCCGAAGACATGCTCACCCGCCTGTTGACCTTCGCCTCGGTAGTATGTGTCTTCATCGCCGTCTTCGGTATCTATTCATTGGTTACACTCACTTGCGAACAACGACGCAAGGAAATAGCCATCCGCAAAGTGAATGGTGCTATGGTAAAAGACATTCTCCTGATGTTCTTCCGCGAATACCTCGTCATGCTGGTAATAGCGGCCATCGTGGCCTTCCCGGTGACTTATGCCATTGTGAAGCAATGGATAGAGGGCTATATCCGCCAAATGAACATCAGCATCTGGCCGTTCCTCCTCGTCTTTATGGGATTGTTAGTGGTAGTCATCATCAGTATCAGCTGGCGAGTGTGGAAAGCTGCCAACGAGAATCCGGCGGATGTGGTGAAAAGTGAATAATTCAAATTATATTTGTAGAACGAAAAACGTATCTATATGATTATACACTACCTGAAAGTTGCCTTTCGCAACCTGTTGAAGTATAAAACACAAACCGCCATCAGCGTCTTAGGGCTGGCGGTAGGATTCGTATGCTTTGCCCTGTCTGCTCTCTGGATAGAGCATGAAAGTTCGACCATTACCGGCGCGATGTAGACCGCCTCTACATGGTGCGTACCAACGATGGTCTTAACGAAGGAGGTATCCAAAGCCGTATCAACTATCCTTTCGGGAACTTCCTCTTGGAGAACTACCCGGAGGTGGAAACTGCTGTTCCTTTCTATATCTACCCCCAAGAGCGCATCGAGGTGAACGGACTGCACGAAACAGTACGTTTCTCGTCTGCCGAACCCGAATGGATGGACATGATGGACATCCGCATTGTAGAGGGAAACCGAAACTTTATGGACCGGGAAAGCAATGCCGAAGTGGCCATAACCCGGAAACTGGCACACAAATGGTTCGGTTCGGAAAGCCCGTTGGGAAAGGAAATCAAGACATCCCAACGGACAAAGACCATCTGTGCCGTAGTAGAAACGGACAACTCGCACACCAACTTCGCCTTCGACATGATGGGCCATCCGGAGTTGGGACGCGATTGGTATTGGATCCAATGGAGCCTATTGATTAAGGTTAAACCCGATACGGACATCGAAGCCTTGGAAACCAAGATCAATGCCAATCTCCCGAAAGAGATAAACGAACTGAACTCCGTCATCCGAAGCGGTGTGAACCGCATCTACCTGACACCGGTCAGCACCCTACGAAGTGCCAAGGACTATCTGGACGAGAAGGAAGCTATCATTACCTTAGACTACATCATCTATTTCTCCATAGCCGGTGTATTGATTATCCTTTGCGCCATTGTCAACTACCTGGCCTTGTTTGTGAACCGGATGCGGGTTCGCCAGCGCGAGATGGGACTCCGTATGTTGGTAGGTGCCAACCTCCGTTCACTCATGACCATGCTGGGAGTGGAGTTCCTCGTGCTATTGGCTTGCGCTTGGTTGGTGAGCTGCATGATGACGGAACTGAGCCTCCGCCCGTTCACCCATCTGGCAAGCATCGACACCACTTATGGTCAGGTTTACGGCAAGTCCATCCTGTCGGTTTGCATCATTTCCATCGTCATCCTGATTATCAGCCTCACGCTCATCTACTTCATGCACTACCGTTCCATGCGCCTCTCCATTCAGCAGACCCATAGTCAGGTAAAGGGAGCCGTGATACGGAAAGTGAGCCTGGTAGTACAGCTCTTCGTGTGCCTGTCCTTCATCTGCGGTACGATACTGATGAACCAACAAATAGACTACCTCCGCACCCACGACCTCGGCATGGAATACAAGAACCGTGCCGCCTTCAGCCAACAAGGAAGTACCGTGGACATGAGCGTATGGAAAGAGAAAATCCAACGCTTGCCCATGGTGACGGAAGTGCTCCACAACTACTATCATCCGATGGTTTCCAAAATAATGATGAGGCTTCAATTCAGCGAATGGGAAGGCAATGAACACAAGTTGGAATACCCTATCCCCGCCATAGGCTTTCTTGCCTCGGAGGAGTTCTTCAAGTATTATGAAATCACATTGCTGGCAGGCGAGTGGCTCAACGATTTCTCCACCCGTGAAGACATCATCATCAACGAGTCGCTGGCACGCAAGTTAGGATGGAATGCCCAAGAAGCCATCGGCAAGCGCTGCAAACATAGTTCCTTGGAATACCGCATTGTAGGTGTAGTAAAAGATTGCCATTTCGGCCCTCCTACCTCGAAGATGCTGAACGTTGCCTTCATAGCCAACGACATGACCGGCATGTGTTTCTGGAACACCAGTGTCTTTTTCAAGTACAAGGAAGGCACTTGGCCGGAATGCAAACGCGCCTTGGAAGAAATGTGTACCGAAGAGAAAGCCATGGGAGAAGTCTTCCATATCTATAACGAAGAGGAAACCTACAATGCCTACCTTCGTGCCGAGGATATGCTTACCCGCTTGTTGACCTTCGCTTCGGTGGTATGTGTCTTCATCGCCGTCTTCGGCATCTATTCGCTCGTTACCCTCACCTGCGAACAACGGCGCAAGGAGATAGCCATCCGCAAAGTAAACGGTGCCAACGTGAAAGACATCCTGCTGATGTTCTTCCGCGAATACCTCGTCATGCTGGTGATAGCGGCCATCGTGGCCTTCCCGGTAACTTATGCCATTGTGAAGCAATGGATAGAGGGCTATATCCGCCAAATGAACATCAGCATCTGGCCGTTCCTCCTCGTCTTTATGGGATTGTTAGTGGTAGTCATCCTCAGTATCAGCTGGCGAGTGTGGAAAGCTGCCAACGAGAATCCGGCGGATGTGGTAAAGAGTGAATAAAAAATTGAATTCCGATTAGCCGTGAAGAAAACCGCCAAGACCATCAGTGGCGAAGATATCATGGCTACCGGAAGCAAGTAAAGGGATGCTTACCCATGGAATGAAAGTAATAAAAAGTAGAGCATCATCTTCAGGAACTTCATATAGGTTGATAATTAGAGCGTTATGATGAAGTTCCTGTATGAAGGAAAATGATGAACTTCATACGGGAACTTCATTGTAAGTCATTCACAATCAATACGAATGAAGTTCCTGAAGATAATTCTTCACTTGGATTTTCATCTACAATATAACCTCTATGAAACCACTTTTGCATATTTATTAGCAATAGCACGGAAAGCAGTCGTTAGAATATGCATTTTTACCCTTTTTGAAAAACGCCTTGATGTTTTGGGTAAAACGCTTAGGCGTTTGGGTCAAAATGTCAAGGCGTTTTCTTTTAAACACTTAATTGTTGCAACGCAAGGATGAAAGTGTATATGTATGCATTATATGGAAAAATATGCGCAAACTTCAGAAGCCCCCTGTGCTGACTGTGCGAAATCGCACAAGAATCGTGCGGATTCGCACACTTTTATGCACCCCTAAAATTTGTCTTTCTTTTCATTATCAGTAAGTTAACGTTCTGGCACGGTTTTTGTAGTATATAAGGTAAATGAATTGAAAAAAATATCTATATTTGAATATGATTATACACTACTTGAAAATCGCTTTACGCAACCTGTTGAAGTACAAGACACAGACCGTCATCAGC
>JAFYWH010000147.1 GCA_017558175.1 Bacteroidaceae bacterium | reverse complement strand
CCGTACGTATTGCCTGGTCCTGGTGGTGCTCTCGACTTGCACGAAACCAAGTTCAACCAGTTGAGCGATACTCAGGTAGAAGTTAGCGGTACTAAGTTCATCCCTACAGAAGAATACTTCGTTAAGTTGGAAGGTGTTCGCCGTGTAGGTTACCGTACAATGTCTCCGGCTGCTACTCACGACCCAATCATGATCAGCCAGATCGACACTGTAGTTGAAAAGGTACGCGAACGCGTTATGGATAACTTCCGTAACTCGGGCATGAAGGACTTCTACTTGGATTTCAAGATCTACGGTAAGAAGGGTGTTATGAACATGTTCCCACAGACTCCGGATTCAACTTGCGACGAGTTGCTCATCATCATCGAAGCAGTAGCTCCAACTCAGGAAGAAGCTAACACTATCTGTGGTTTCGCACGTTCTACTATGCTCCACTACGGTTACGAAGGTCGTATCTCAACTGCAGGTAACTTGGCATTCCCATTCTCGCCAAGCGACTGTAAGATGGGTGCTGTATACGAATTCAACGTATACCACTTGATGCGTATTGAAGATACTTGCGCTCCGTTCCCAATCACTTACATGGAATTCTAATAACGAACGTAAGAAAAGAAGAAATATGGAAAAACATAAGTTAATCGATATCGCTTCTGTAATCAGAAGCAAGAACTCAGGTCCATACGAACTGACGTTCGACGTGATTTTCAAGGACTTTGAAACTTACGGTAAGGTGAAGGCTGCTAATGCCATCAACAAGCAGAATTTCAGTGCATTGTACGGCATTTCAGAAGATGTTATCCTTCACTTGGTTTACTTCGATCCAGCTAAGGCTGTGAAGGTAACTATCACTCGTCCTATTCCGAGTGGCGCTTTGGGTGAAACTGACGTTTATGGCGCTCAGCAACACGGTCCGCTCATGGGTATGGAAGTGGAATATTAATCAATACTTGATTATAAAAAGAATGCGTCCGAGCTTTGCTTGGGCGCATTTCTTGTTTCCCCTCTTGAGAGGTGGAAAGGGGTGTGTTATGAGCGAAGCGAAGGATGCATAACTTTGTTGTTCCTGTTGGGATGTATTTCACACACCCCTGGCCCCTCTCAAGAGGGGAATGTTGTTATAAGGAAATCCCCCTTGCGAAGGGGGTAGGGGGATGTTCCATTGGTAGTGAGATTTTTACGAAATGCTTACAAACTATTCAGATGTTACATCCCCCTGCCCCCTTCATAAGGGGGATTATAAGCTAATTCTTCCATTCCTCTAATTACAAACTCCCTTTCCAAATCCTTAGGCTTTAAAACCACCTCATCATACACCAACAAATCAATATCCAGCTTCACAATACCATTGGCTTTATCCTCGGGTAGGCGGCCTTGAGTTTGCTCTATACCTTTTAATATAGCACGCACCTCTTCGGCGGGAAGCGGAGTGGTAAGACGAGCTACCTGGTTATGGAAAGGCGATAGGAAACCGGTGCCGATGGCTTCCGTTACCATCTCCTGGCTGAAACGGATGCCGGGAAAATAGGAGAGAAGGGCCTTGCGGGCAGCCGACAGGCGTGTGGCACCATCGAGGTTGGAACCCAAACAAAGCAGGCAAGTGTGTAGATTCATGCGATATTTCTTTTAATTTCTCCACAAATGTAGGAAATGTTTTGTATTTTTGCCTCATTGTAAACGAAAAAGAAAGACACTATGAAATTTATCGGAATCATCCCTGCAAGATATGCATCTACCCGTTTTCCGGCCAAACCATTGGCTATCTTGGGTGGAAAACCAGTTATCCAACGAGTATATGAACAAGTAGCCGGTATCCTCGATGAGGCGTACGTGGCAACCGACGACGAACGCATCGAAGCGGCCGTAAAGGCTTTCGGTGGTAAGGTAGTCATGACCTCTGTGAACCACAAGAGCGGTACAGACCGTTGCTACGAAGCGTTCACCAAGGTGGGCGAAGGCTACGATGTCATTGTCAACATCCAGGGCGATGAACCGTTCATCCAGCCATCGCAGTTGGAAGCTATCAAGGCTTGCTTCGAAGATGAGACTACACAGATTGCTACCCTCGTGAAGCCATTCACACCGGAAGACGGATTCGCTGCCCTCGAGAACGTGAACTCGCCAAAGGTAGTGGTGAACAAGAACATGAATGCGCTTTACTTCAGCCGTTCCATCATCCCTTATCAGCGCAATGCGGAAAAGCAGGATTGGTTGGCCGGACATACTTACTACAAGCACATCGGCCTTTACGCTTATCGTGCCGACGCTTTGAAGGAAATCACTTCGCTTCCTCAGTCAAGCCTCGAAGTGGCCGAATCGCTCGAGCAGCTCCGTTGGTTGGAAAACGGCTATACCATCAAGGTAGGCATCAGCCAGGTAGAGACCATCGGTATCGATACACCGGAAGACTTGGCCAAGGCCGAAGAATTCTTGAAGCAGCAGGAGGGAAGCAAGGCATGATGTTAGACCGCACCACACCGCCTTCCATCCGTCCGCTTGGATCGTTCAGCTTGACACGCCCCGAACGCCGGAAGATGAAGAACGGCATCCCCTTGAACATCATTCGGGCAGGCTCGCAGGAGGTTGTCCGCTTCGATGTGCTCATTGGTGCCGGCCAATGGCATCAGACACAGGCCCTGCAAGCCATGTTTGCCAACCGCATGCTCCGTGAAGGTACAGAGACCATGACATCCGCCCGCATAGCCGAAAAGCTGGACTATTACGGCGCTTGGCTGGAACTCTCGTCTTCGCCCAATTGCGGATTCATTACGCTCTATTCGCTCAACAAATACTTCCCGCAGACATTGGCTATCATTGCCGATATGCTCATGCATCCGGCTTTTCCTGAAAAGGAGCTCGAAGTGGTATTGGAGACCAACCGCCAGCAGTTCCTGGTGAATAGCTCGAGAGTGGAAGTCATCGCCCGCAAGCACTTCAACCGTGCCTTGTTTGGCGAGCAGCATCCTTTCGGCCGATATGCCGAGGAAGCCGACTACGGACGCCTCACGGCCGAAGTGCTCCGTGAGTTCTACCGCAAGTACTACCATTCGGGCAACTGCTCCATCTACGTGTCGGGCAAGGTGACTCCCGAAATAGAACGCTGCATTGAAGAGAACTTAGGCGATGCCCCTTGGGGAGAATGCCGTGCGATGGCTCCCTTGCAGCTGGTAGACCCTCAGCCTACCACCGAGAAGCGTGTGTTTGTAGAGAAGGCCGATGCCCTGCAAAGCTCCCTGAAGATGGGATGCTTCGTGATGGACCGCCTGCACCCCGACTTCCTGAAAGCCCGTGCCATGGTAACCCTCTTCGGTGGCTATTTCGGTAGCCGACTGATGTCGAACATCCGCGAAGATAAGGGCTACACCTACGGCATCGGAGCCGGCATTGTGAACTGCCCGGGCAGTGGCGTGATGGCCATTACCACCGAAGCCGATAACCAGTACATCGAAGCCATCGTGAAGGAAGTGTACCACGAAATGGACCGTCTTTGTAACGATTTGGCACCACAGGAAGAGCTGGAAATGCTCAAGAGCTACATGTTGGGCGACTTCTGCCGTTCGTACGAAGGGCCGTTCTCGCTCTCCGAAGCCTGGATTTATGTAGAGACAGCCGAGCTTGACGACGAGTTCTTCACCCGTCAGGTAGACTCTATCCGTAGCATCACCGCAACGGAAATACGTGACCTTGCACAACGATATTTATGTAAAGAAAAGCTAATAGAAGTTGTAGCAGGTAAAAAAGTGTAAGCAGATTCGGAGGCAAGGGAGAAAAAATTGTATCTTTGTACGGAAATAATTGTAGACAGATGAAAAGAAACGCATATATCTTTACTTTATTATTCTTTATAGCTACCGGAGCTTCTGCACAAATCAAGATTGGTAATCATACTTTCAAGGACGGGTCCGAATACGTGGGCGAGTTGAAAGGCAAGCGTCCGCACGGAAAAGGCAAGACCACTTTCCGTAGCGGCGATATTTACGAAGGAGAGTACGTGAAAGGCAAGCGCGAAGGCCAGGGCACTTATCTCTTCCACGATGGCGAGAAGTACGTGGGCGCATGGTTCAACGACCAGCAGCACGGCCAAGGCACCTTCCACTTCATGAACAACAACCGTTACGAAGGCATGTGGTATGCCGACTACCAGCAGGGAGAAGGCACCATGTATTACTACAATGGCGATACGTATGTAGGCCAGTGGTATCAGGACATGCGTAGCGGCGAGGGTGTATATACCTGGAAAGCCGGTGCACGTTATGAAGGCACCTGGAAGAACGATAAGAAGGACGGCAAGGGCACCATGGTGTGGCCGGACAAGTCGAAGTACGAAGGCGAGTGGGTGGCCGATGCCCTCGAAGGCAAAGGCACGTTCTACTACGAGAACGGCGACAAGTACGTGGGCGACTGGAAAGCCGATGTGCAGCACGGCAAGGGTATCTACCACTTCAATAGTGGCGACCGCTATGAAGGCGACTACGAAGAAGGCGAACGTACCGGCCAGGGCATCTATGTGCACAAGAATGGCGACAAGTACGTGGGCCAGTTCCAGAACGGCGCACAGCACGGTCAAGGCACCTTTACTTGGGTAAACGGAGCCGTGTACGAAGGCCAGTGGGTAGGCAATGTACGCAGCGGTAAGGGGCACTACAAGTGGGCCAACGGCGATGAGTACAACGGCGACTGGAAGAACGACATGCCCGATGGCGAAGGCGAGCTCGTAATGAAGGACGGAACCCGCTACAAGGGCGGTTTCAGCAAGGGCCAGGAAGAAGGCAAGGGCGTGATGATTACCCCGGAAGGCATCCGTTACGAAGGCACCTTCAAGCAAGGAAAGAAGCACGGACCCTTCGTGGAAACCGATAAAGAGGGCAAAATTGTAAGAAAAGGTGTATATAAATTTGGAACTTTGGAAATTGCCCAAAAATAAAGAACTTTTTTGTAGCACGATACAAATATATTTTGTAAGTTTGTAGGGTTAACAAGCAGAATGCTTGAGTAATAAATTCAAACAACCTATAAAAATAGATATTATGGAAGTAGTAAAGAATGCTAAACCGAAATTGAAATTGATTGAAAATGACCCTTGGCTGGAACCGTTTGCACCGGCTATCGAGGGAAGATATCAGAATGTTCTGAGCAAGGAACTTGAATTGACCAACGGTGGTAAGACTACCTTGTCCGAGTTCGCATCGGGGTATCTGTATTTTGGCTTGCACCGCTCACGCAAGGGCTGGACATTCCGTGAATGGGCACCGAATGCCAAGGATATCTATTTGATTGGTGATTTCAATGGCTGGCAGATGAAGCCTGAATACCGCATGAAGAAGGTAAAACGCTCTAACGGTGTTTGGGAACTTGAATTGAAGTCAGATGCCTTGAAGCATGGCGACCTCTATAAGTTGAAGATCAAGTGGGAAGGCGGCGAAGGCGAACGTATCCCTTCTTACGCTAACCGTGTGGTTCAGGACGAAGTGACCAAGATCTTCAGCGCACAGGTTTGGGCTCCTGAAAAGCCTTATCATTTCCGCAAGAAAGTATTCCGTGCAAAGACCGACCCATTGATGATTTACGAATGCCACGTGGGTATGTCGCAGCAGGAAGAAAAGGTGGGTTCATACAACGAATTCCGTGAAAACGTGCTTCCACGTGTAGCTGCCGACGGTTACAACTGTATCCAGATCATGGCTATCCAGGAACACCCATACTACGGTAGCTTCGGTTATCACGTATCGAACTTCTTCGCACCGTCTTCACGTTTCGGTACTCCGGAAGAATTGAAGGCCCTTATCGACGAAGCTCACCGCATGGGCATTGCCGTTATTATGGACATCGTTCACTCTCACGCTGTGAAGAACGAAAACGAAGGTTTGGGTAACTTTGCCGGCGATCCTAACCAATACTTCTACGAAGGCGGTCGTCGCGAACACCCGGCTTGGGACTCACTCTGCTTCGACTACGGTAAGAACGAAGTGCTCCACTTCTTGCTCTCTAACTGTAAGTACTGGATGGAAGAATTCCACTTCGACGGTTTCCGTTTCGACGGTGTAACTTCCATGCTTTATCATAGCCACGGCTTGGGCGAAGCGTTCTGCAACTATGGTGACTACTACAACGGTAACCAGGACGACAACGCTATCTGCTACTTGACTTT
>JAFYWH010000146.1 GCA_017558175.1 Bacteroidaceae bacterium | reverse complement strand
GCTAACGGCAAGACTCAGCTCCACATTGCTGAAACTGAAAAGTACGCTCACGTAACATTCTTCTTCAACGGTGGTCGTGAAACTCCGTACGATGCAGAAGAACGTATCCTCGTTCCTTCTCCAAAGGTGGCTACTTACGACTTGAAGCCGGAAATGAGCGCTTACGAAGTGAAGGACAAGTTGGTGGAAGCAATCGCTACTCAGAAGTTCGACTTCATCGTAGTGAACTATGCTAACGGTGACATGGTGGGCCACACAGGTATCTACCCAGCTATCGAAAAGGCAGTAGTTGCTATCGACGAATGTGTGAAGGATACAGTAGAAGCTGCTAAGGCTAACGACTACGAAGTAATCATCATCGCTGACCACGGTAATGCAGACAACGCTTTGAACGAAGACGGCTCTGTAAATACTGCTCACTCATTGAATCCGGTTCCATTTGTTTACGTAACAGCAAACAAGGACGCTAAGGTAGAAGATGGTGTATTGGCAGACGTTGCTCCGTCAATCCTCCACATCCTCGGCATGCCACAACCGGCTGACATGACTGGTAAGGACTTGATTAAGTAATATATTTTTTAGGCACGGATTACACGGATTTCACGGAATAAGTGGATGTTTACACACACTAAAAAACCGTGTTAATCCGTGTAATCCGTGCCTTTTTTAAAAACATAAACTATGATACAAATAGATGATGTAGTCGTTTCGCTCGATGTATTCCGCGAAAAGTTCTTGTGTGACTTGGGTGCCTGCAAGGGCGAATGTTGCATAGAGGGCGATGCCGGTGCTCCGGTAGAAATGGACGAAGTGGCCAAGCTGGAAGAAGTGCTCCCGGTGATTTGGGATGACTTGGCTCCGGAAGCCCAAGCCATTATCGACAAGCAAGGCGTGGTATATACCGACGAGGAAGGCGACTTGGTGACATCCATTGTAAACGGTAAGGATTGTGTCTTTACTTGTTACGACGAGAAGGGCAGTTGCTTCTGTGCTATCGAGAAGGCTTATCGTGCCGGAAAGGTGGATTTCTGCAAGCCGGTATCGTGTGCGCTTTACCCTATCCGTGTAGGCGATTATGGTCCGTATAAGGCGGTGAACTATCATCGTTGGAGCGTGTGCAAGGCTGCCGTATTGTTGGGCAAGAAGGAAAACTTGCCGGTGTATAAATTCTTGAAAGAACCATTGATTCGCAAGTTCGGCGAAGCATGGTATGCAGAGTTGGAAATTGCTGCGGAAGAACTGAAGAATAGAGGACTGATAGATTAAAGGATATGAATATAAGAAAACTGATTACGGTCTGCTTGTTGGGCATTTTGTCTTGCTTGCCAGGGAAGGCGCAGGAGGAAGCGTTGGTAGCCCCCAATGACTCTGTCAGCAGCTTGTTGAACAAGTTGTATCCGGATGCTGCAAACTTGTCGGCTCACATGAACTTGGAGTTCTACACATCGGCTGCAGCTTATTTCACGGATGAGAAATTCGAAGAGGCTGCCTTCAAGATCAACCGTGTGCGGTTGGAAATCTTAGGGGCTTTCAGTAAGGAGTTTTCTTGGCATTTCCGCCAATCTTTCAATAAGTACAGCAATCCGCATGCGCTGGACAATCTGTCCTCTTCCATCGAATATGCCTATGTGAATTGGAAACCTTCGGACAAGTTCAACATGACCATCGGTAAGCAGTTTGTGGCCATGGGGGGATATGAATACTACTTGAATTCCAATAAGGTAAGAGAGTTTAGTGAGTTTAACGATTATGTGGCTGCCTATCAGGCCGGTATTTCCACAGCATTCAATCTCACGCCGACACAAGAATTGGTACTTCAGGTAACCAACTTCCGAAGTGGAGAGGACAAGGATATGTATGTGTATGGCCGTCCGGAAGGCATTGCCCAGGCAAAAGCCCCGCTTCTTTCGTCAGTGAACTGGAACGGTTCGTATGCGGACAATACCATCCGCTTCCGTTATGCTGCCTCTTGGGGCCAACAGGCAGCAGGCAAGAACATCTTGTATCTCACGGCTGCGAACATTTACGAAAAAGGTCCAACGTTGGTGTATTTGGACGTGATGTATACCCGACAAGGATTGGACAATCATTGCAGCATCAGCGAAATGCAGGGAGCCATGATCGAAAATCCGGTAACGGCGCAGAATACGGAATACTTGGCTGTGATTGCCAACTTCGATTATCGCATTCATCGCCATTGGAATGCTTACATCAAGGGAGCCTACGAAACAGCTGGTGTCTATAAGGCCAACGGACATTTCGAGAAAGGTCTCTATCGCACTACTTGGAACTTGCAGGGATGTGTGGAATACTTCCCAATGGAGAACAGCGAACTGATGATTTTCGCTCACTTGTTACACAAAGGGCATAAGCTAACAGATCGGGCTCGTGCATTGGGAGCCATAGCGCCGGATAAACAACGGATTTCTATCGGACTGGTTTATACCATTCCGGTGTTTTGAGTTAAAGGAGAATTTTTCAATTCTCCTTTTTTCTTTTTATTAACCCTCCATTCTTATTTTTTTTATCCCTACGATTGTTCTTCCCAAAGTATTTACTTAAAACTTTGGAGACATGAGAAGGGACTATTTATTGAAGGTCTTTCTGACTCTGTGGGCTATATGGGGAATGGCTGTGAGTGGCTTTGCCCAGCAGATTACGGTCAACGGAGTCGTTCAAGACACGCAAGGCGAACCGATAATCGGTGCGAATATCCTGATTAAAGGAACGGCTACTGGTACCATTACGGATTTAGATGGCAACTTTCAGCTGACGACCGATGCGGATGCCATATTAGTGATTTCGTACATCGGCTATCAGACGCGGGAATTGCCTGCCCAACCAGTTATGAACATCACGTTGGTAGATGACTCTGAGCAGCTGGACGAGTTGGTGGTGATAGGTTATGGCTCGGTCAAGAAGAACGACTTGAGCGGTTCGGTAGTGGCTATCAAGGCCGAGGAACTGAACAAGGGGGCTGTGACTTCGCCTCAGGAACTGATTCAAGGAAAAGTACCGGGATTGTATGTATCGGCCGGTGACGGTCAGCCGGGTGCGGGCAGTACCATCCGTATTCGTGGCGGTGCTTCGCTCAATGCCAGCAACGATCCGCTGATTGTGATCGATGGTGTCCCGGTAGCCAACGATGCAGCTCCGGGTACGCCCAATGCGCTTGCTACCATCAACCCGAACGACATCGAAACATTTACGGTATTGAAGGATGCTTCGGCTACGGCCATTTATGGTTCGCGAGCATCGAACGGGGTGATTATCATCACAACCAAGAAGGGTACGCAAGACCGCTTGAAGGTGCATTATGCCGGAACCTTTACGGTGAAAGATCCTTATAAGCGGGTGCAGGTGATGGATGCTGCCGATTTCAGGGAAGCAACTGCCCGTCAGTATCCGTTGGGTACTACATTGGGTAATGCGGCTCAAGCCATGATTAACCAGTATCCGGACCAATCTACCAATTGGCAAGACGAAATCTTCCGTACCGGTTTGGCTACGGACCAGAACATCAGTGTGGCCGGTAAAGTGGGCTTTTTGCCTTTTCGCGTGTCGGTAGGCTTCAATACCGAAAAGGGTACCTTACGCACTTCCGAATACAACCGCTATACGGCTTCGCTCAATGTCAGTCCTAAATTCTTGGACAATCATCTGTCGGTAGACTTCAATGTGAAAGGAACCATTAACCAAACCCGTTTTGCCGATAGTGGGGCCGTGGGAGCTGCTGCTTTCTTCGACCCGACCAAACCGGTGTATAATGATACCGCTCGGTACAACGGATATTGGACTTGGGAAACCGTGGTGAATGCTGAGAACGGGACTTCGTATTATCCCAATACCTTGGCCAGCGTCAATCCGTTGGCCATGTTGGAGCAGTATCGTAACCGAGGAAAGACAATGCGAAGCTTGGGAAACCTTCAGATGGATTATAAAATTCAGGGTTTCGAGGATTTGCGTGTGAACTTGAATTTGGGATACGATGTGGCACGGAGTACAGGTAGTCGTTTCGATAAGGTGGGTTCGCCACAGGCTGCGCTGAACACTACATTCAAGGATGTAGGTCAGGGGGCGACATGGAACAGTCTACGACGTAACTTGTTGCTTGATTTCTATGCAAACTACAACAAGGATTTGCCTTCCATCGAGAGTAAAGTGGATGTGATGGCAGGTTACTCCTGGCAACATTTCTATAACTCCGATTACGATATCACCAAATCGAACCCGATGGAGCTTTCCGAAAAGGAAGGTTGGATATACAATGAGGCGGAGAGACGGTTTTGGCAGGAAGGCTATCATCGGATTCCGAAAGAAAACTATCTGGTGTCTTTCTTCGGCCGAATGAACTGGCATTATAAGGACCGCTACTTGTTGACGGCTACGTTGCGTCGGGATGGTTCTTCGCGATTCAGTAAGAACAACCGTTGGGGGACATTCCCGTCGGTGGCTTTTGCATGGACACTCTTGAACGAACCATGGATGGAGCCTGCTCGGGAAGTATTCTCGAACTTGAAACTTCGTCTTGGTTATGGGGTAACCGGTCAGCAAGAAATAGGGGATTATCTCTATCTCGCTACCTATTCGTTGGGAACAAATCCCACCGGACAATACTTGAATTCTTATCTATTGAAACCGAACGGTTATAGCCCGGACTTGAAGTGGGAAGAGACCGCTACCTATAATTTAGGGGTGGACTTCGGCTTCATGAACAATCGGATTACAGGTACTTTGGAATACTATGACAAGCGCACCAAGGACTTGCTGAATAGTGTGAGTGCACCAGCTGGTACCAACTTTACGAACATTATTACGGCCAATGTCGGTAAGATGAGAAATCAAGGCTTGGAATTCAATGTGAATGCGGTAGCTATCCAGAGCAAGGATTTCACATGGGAGTTGGGATATAACTTTACATGGAATAGGAGTCGCATCACGAAATTGACGGCGATTTATAATCCGGATTATCCAGGTATTGCTGCAGGTAATGCACCTTTTGCTACGGGTACTACTATTCAGTATCATCAGGTGGGTCATGCTCCTTCTACTTTCTACTTGTATCAGCAGGTGTATGATGAGCAAGGAAACCCGATTCAGAATGTGGTGGTAGACCGGAATCGGGATGGAGAAATTACCCAAGCCGACCAATACTTTACGGGTAAAAGTCCGATGCCGAAAGTGTTTATGGGGTTGAACTCGCAATTCAAGTACAAGAACTGGGACTTGGGTTTCAATCTTCGTGCCAACTTCGGGAACTATGTATTCAATGGTTTTGCTGCCGACCATACTACGTTGGCGCATTTCAATAATCAGGGATTTATCAACAATTATTCGCAGGATGCGGGTAAGTATGGTTGGATGCATATTTCGGAAAACTATCAGAAGACCAGCGACCTTTACTTGGAGAATGCTTCGTTCCTGAAGATGGACAACATTACGGTGGGATATACGTTCGACAAGTTCTTTACGGAACGGATTTCGGGGCGTGTCAGTGCTTCGGTGCAGAATGTGTTTACCATCACGAAGTATAGTGGCTTGGATCCGGAAACTTCGGCTATCGATTCGAATATCTGGCCACGGCCGAGAACGTTTTCCATTGGCTTGAATTTGAACTTTTAATTGGGAAGAGATATGAAACGGAAGAAATATATATTTACAGTTGTATCCGTCGCCCTATTGGGTATGGCTGGATGTACCAATGACTTGGATGTACAACCATTGGACCCGACGGTATCTACGGCCAATAGGGTGTATTCCGATGCAGAAAGTTATCAGAAAGCCTTGTTCAAGATTTATTCTGTTTGGGCATTGTCTGGTCAGGATGGGGCAGGAGGGTCGGACATTTCAGGGCTTGATGCTGGTAATACGGTGCTGTTCCGTAGTTGGTTTACCTTGCAAGAGCAGACCACCGATGAACTGAAGAATTCATGGGGTGACCCTTGGTGTTTGGATATCAACGGTATCACATGGGGAACTACCAAGAACGAGCCGGTAGAAGGGGTGTATCAGCGGTGTATGTTCATCGTAGCCTTAACAAATGAGTTCTTGAGGAACATTCCTAATGCGCCCGACGAAGTGGATAAGGCACAGTACACAGCTGAGGCTCGTTTTTGTCGGGCTTTGGCTTATTATACCTTATTAGATATGTTTGGGATTCCTCCGTTCATCACGGAGTCCAACTATTCGATAGCTCCCAGTCAATTGTCCCGTCAGGATTTGTTTGTTTGGATAGAGAACGAATTGTTAGAGATTCAGACTGAGCTTCCGGCTGCTCGACAAGGTACATACGGCCGTGCTGACCAAGCGGTGGTAGATGCGTTGTTGGCACGAATGTATCTCAATGCGGAGGTATATACCGGTGAACAGCGATATACGGATTGCATAGCGGCTTGTAATCGGGTTATTGCATCCGGCTATAGTTTGGCAGATAACTATGCAGAACTCTTTATGGCAGACAACGGACAGAATCCTCGTGCCAATAAGGAAATCATTTTTCCCATCCTGTTTGATGGGAATACGACTCAAAGTTATGGGATGGCTGCGGTAATCTTGGGTTCCCGAAGCAGTAGTGAGTTTGCCGATGTGCCGGCAGGTATCGGTGGCGGATGGGATGGTTCACGAGGAACACCGGAACTGGTGCTGAAATTCGACTATCAGAACAATACATTGCCAAAGGCGAATGAAATTTTGGATAGCCGCGGCATCTTTTATGATAAACACCGAAGCGTTTACATCACAACGTCGGTGACCGGTACATTTACCACCGAAGGGTGGGCTGTGTACAAATACACCAATTTGAAGAGCGATGGACAAGGCGGTAGCAATACCACTTTCCCAGATACGGACTTTCCGATGTTCCGCTTAGGTGATGTCTATTTGATGTATGCCGAAGCAGTAGCTCGTGGAGGACAGGGTGGTAGTTTGGCTACAGCTGTAAGTTATGTTAATGCTCTTCGAAGTCGTGCTTATGGAGATACTGCCCATAGCATAACGGAGGCGTGGTTGACCGAGAATGGCTATCAGAATATCCTGGATGAACGTTGTCGGGAACTTTATTGGGAAGGGGTACGGCGAACAGACTTGATTCGTTTCGGTTTGTATACTTCTGCCAACTATCTATGGACATTCAAAGGTGGCGTGCTTACCGGAGTAGGAGTGGACAAGCGGTATAATGTCTTTCCGATTCCAACAACAGACCTCAGCGTGAATGGTAATTTGCATCAGAATGAAGGATATTAAGAAGAATGTTATGAAGAAATATATTTACTTAGGTGCAGTCTTGGCATTGCTCTTGGCCGGAGCTTGTGAGAGCGATTTGGAGAAAGTGCATTATAAGGAATCCCTTTCCCAACCGGCAGAATTGGCTCCGTTGCAAGCAAGTTATGTGCTCGATGCACAAAAGAGCAATGACCCGGCTATCCGTTTTATATGGACTCGTCCGCAAGTCAATTATCCGGCTTCGGTTACTACCGATCTACAGATGGATTTAGCCATTCATGCGTTTGCCAATCCGGTGACTTTGGCATCGACCAAGACGGATAGTGTCTATACCATTTCGGTAGGTGATTTGAATCAAGCGATGTTGAAACTGATAAGTAATGGCGGACAAAAAGTGACCGGAACAAAAGTTATTTTCCGATTGGTCTCAAGCTTGTCTACAGATGTGTTTCCGTTGGTCTCGAATGTGGTTTCTACCACGATTACACCATACGAGGAATAAATGAAATTAGAAAGGTGGATGTCTTTGGGGGCATCCACCTTTTAATGATTGTTCAATTCTTGGTTAGTCTTTCATCTCTTTAATGCTAATGGCATAACCACCTCCGCTTGCTGCATGCAAATTCAGTTTGCTCTTGTTTGTCAAGGTTTTCTGTGTAATGCTATATGCTTGCGGATTCTTGTCCCAACTGGCATCCTTGGCATCGGCATAGATGGTAGCGATGTACTTCTTTCTCGGTTGGAGGAAGTCAAAGGTAAGCACAGAATCATGTCCATTTTCATCGGCTGTACAACCGATGAACCAATTGTCTTTTCCTTTTTCCTTACGTGCGATAGTCAAATAATCGCCTGGCTCAGCTTCCAAGTAGATGGTCTTGTCCCAATCTACAGGTACATCTTTGATGAATTGGAAGGCATCCATGAATCGTTCGTAGTTCTCTGGAATGTCTGCAGCCATTTGAAGAGGACTGTACATTGTAACATAGAGCGCCAATTGGCGAGCCAATGTAGAACGTACTTGTGAATGGTTGTTTGGATTCATCTTGGTACAATCCATTTCAAAGATGCCGGGAGTATAGTCCATCGGTCCTCCTACCAAGCGGGTGAAAGGCAAGATAGTAGTATGATCTACGTTGTTCCCGCCGAACGATTCATACTCTGTACCGCGTGCCGATTCGTTGCCAATCAAGTTTGGATAGGTACGGCAAATCCCAGTTGGGCGGACTGCTTCGTGAGCATTAACCATGATTCCCTTATCGGCTGCTTTCTTTACGGCATATAGATAGTGGTTGTTCATCCATTGTCCGTAATGGTGTTCGCCACGGGGGATGATATCGCCCACGTATCCACTTTTAACAGCATTGTAGCCATTGTCTACCATAAACTGATAGGCTTCGTCCATGTGGCGTTCATAGTTGCGTGCGGAAGCAGATGTTTCGTGATGCATCATTAGTTTGACTCCTTTTGATTCGGCATATTCCTTCAACTCCTTTACATCGAAATCGGGATAGGGTGTCACGAAGTCGAATACATATTCTTTACTTTTCCCAAACCAGTCTTCCCAACCTTCATTCCATCCTTCAACCAACACTTGATCGAAACCGTGTTCAGCGGCAAAGTCGATGTAACGTTTCACATTTTCCGTATTGGCAGAGTGTTTGCCATTAGGTTGTGTTTGAGTATAGTCGGTCTGGCCTAGTTTGATTCCGGAGGTCTCGTCGGTGTATGCCCACGAGCCTTTGCCTGTAATCATGTCCCACCATACACCGATATATTTCACTGGTTTAATCCATGATGTATCTTCAATCTGGCAAGGATCATTCAGATTCAATGTCATGCGTGAAGCCAGCAGGTTACGGGCATCGTCAGCTACAATGATGGTTCTCCATGGTGTGTGGCAAGGTGTTTGCATGTATCCCTTGTTCCCTTGTGCATCCGGTGTTAGCCAGCTTTCAAAAATTAGGTTCTTGTCGTCTAAGTTTAAATGCATGCATGAGTAGTCTATCAGCGCTGCCTCGTGCAGGTTGATATACAAACTATCGTCCGTTTTCATCAATAGGGAGGTCTGTACTCCCGTTGGTGAAAATGGTGTTTGTGAGGAGTTGGGAGTTATGGCCTTATCCATCTTGCCTCTGATTTCGGACAAACGCGATGTGGTATAATCGTACTCTTGTGTATCGTAGTCTCCTGGAATCCAGAAAGCGGTGTGGTCGCCAGTCATGGCAAATTGGCTTTGTTCTTCCAAGATGACGAAGTGATTCAAGTTAGGTTGTTTGGGAAATTCATAGCGGAATCCCAAACCATCATTGAACAGGCGGAAACGGATAACGATGAAGCGGTCGTTCTTGGGTTGATCCAATGTTACAGCCATTTCGTTGTAATGATTTCGGATACTGCTTTCTTCTCCCCAAACCGGTGTCCAGGTTTCATCGAAAGTGGATGTTTGAACATCCTTTATTATGAATCCGGAGTATAGGTTGGCTTTTGTGTCCAACTCCTTTTGGCTTTTTCTTTCGGCTGTCCATTCGAAAGTGGTTTGCTTTTCCGGGTCTTCTGTGACAAGCTCCAACCCCATCTTACTGGGTTTGATGACTTCTTTGTTTTTATACGAAAGTTCGTACATAGGTGTTCCTTCTTTGTTGAGGGAAAATGTCATGCTCAGATTGCCGTCTGGCGAAATCAGCTTCTCTTGGGCATTGGTTACTAACGGGATGAATGCCAATATAGCAATCATCAGTTTTTCTTTAATCTTCATAATGTTTGGTTAAGTTAATTGTTGATGTTCAGTCTTTTGTGCGGCAAATATAATGTTTGTAAGCAGTATGTCTTCTTTTTAATCTTGAATTATAAGTTCTTTTTGTAATTGGTATGTCGTGTTTAAATAAAAAGGGTTAAGAAGAGGAGATGTGTTAAAATAAAAGAACCGTAGTCGACTTGTACTACGGTTCTTTCTATAAGGATTAATATCTTCCTGATTCGTCTATCATTTCTGTTATTTGCTTGTTGAAGTTCTTCTTTTTCGTTAGATCTTCTAACGTGAGATGCATCCGATAGCACCAGCAGTGATGTGCATTGGCTGGTATATTGATGCGTTCGGCATTCACATCCGGATAACGCAACTCTTCATCGATGGACATCCAGTCTTGAAGCGGAAGAATGCATAACAATGATGGGCTTTGCAAATGTTGGCGTACGATTTCTTCGCATACCCAACCCGGTGCGGCTTCTGGTACTTCTCCCCATTGTCCTAACACTTGGTTATAGTAGCGGGCAGTAGCTTCTGGATCTTCTTCCCACCATCCGCGCAAGGTTGTCATGTCGTGCGTAGAAATGGTGCAGACAGAACTATGTGGATAGTTCGGCAAATAACCAAATTCTTGCCATTGACCCTTCGGCATGCGTTGGATTTCGAGGCTAAGAATCTGTAATTGTTCCATTACCCAAGGTACACAATCCGGAACCATACCCAAGTCTTCACCGCAAACCAACATCGGCGTACATTGGGTAAGAATAGGAAGCTTCTTCATGGCTTCGTGATACCAGAATTGGTTGTGGCGTTGGTAGTAATAATGGTTGTACAAGCGGTTGAAAGCATCCTTTTCTTCATTACTCAGATATCTGTAAATGAAGTCGTTCTGAATACTGATGCGTGGATGATAAGTGATTGGATTCTTTCTGTCGGCAATAAACAATACATTGCTGATGAGTGAATAAATGTTTTCACGGATAGCAATACTTTCTTCATCGTCTTTACCTGCAAACCAAGCTTCTACTTTACGCTGTGTATCGAATTCTGGGCGCATTTCCCAAATGCCTTCTTGGTTCTTTTGTAAGAAATTCTCCTTCACCCATTCGGCTTTTTCTCCGAAAAGTTCTAAAAGAATTTCATCATTGATGAATGGACGGGTCATGAAATCCTTGCGGAATTTCAAACCGAAGTTCTGTATTTCGTCCACGCTCATAGGCAATGCTGGAACGAATTGTCCGAGCAAGCCATGTACGGAGTGCATTGGAATTTCCCAAATGCGGAAGAAACCCAAAATATGGTCGATGCGATATGCAGTAAAGTATTCAGCCATCTTGCGGAAACGCTTCTGCCACCATTGGTAGTTGTCTTGTTCCATTACATCCCAATTATAAGTTGGGAAGCCCCAGTTCTGGCCATTGGCTGCAAATGCATCGGGTGGTGCACCCGCTTGTCCGTTCATGTTGAAGTAATACGGTTCAATCCATGCTTCCACACTATTACGGCTGATGCCGATAGGAATGTCACCCTTGAAGATGATGCCTTTCTGGCGGGCATAGTTACCGGCTTCCAACAATTGAATGTGGAGGTTGTATTGTATATAATAGTAGTAAGCAATGCTTTCGTAACATTCGCTTTCCGGTGCACACATGGCTGCAATTTCCTTTGCATTGTAGGTCTGATGCTCTGGCCATTGGCTGAAGTTAGGTGTTCCATATTGGTCTCTGAGGTAAGAGAATGCTGCATAAGGCAAGAGCCAATGTTCATTTTCCTTAAAGAATTCCTTGAATTCGGCCGATGCCAAGACTTTCTTTCCGGTTTGTTGGAACATCAATCGGATGTATTCACGTTTAGCATTGTTTACACCTTCATAATCTACTTGTGGCAAAGCATTCAATTCGAGGCGTTTTTGTTCGAATTCAGCTGCGGCTTCCTTATCTTTCATCTTACCCAATTGACGCAAGTCAATGTACATCGGGTGGAATGCATAGATGGAGATGCTATTGTATGGATAGGAATCCATCCAAGTATTCGAAATGGTAGTATCGTTGATTGGAAGAATTTGGATAGCTTGCTGATGGGTTTGTACGGCCCAATCTACCAATTTCTTCAAGTCGCCAAAGTCGCCTACACCATAGCTGCCTTCGCTACGGAGTGAAAAGACAGGAATGGCTGTGCCGGCAATCTTGCGTGACATGGAAGCGAATTGAACTTCCATTTCGTTAGTCAAATAGATTTCGCCTTTGCGCAAATTCTCGATATGGAGTTGGCGGTTTTCGCCTGCTTCCCATTCTTCTACATCACCATTCTCGGCATTGATGGCCACGAACTTGTATTCCAATGGGAAGTCAAGATCCTTGATAGGGAGTGTGGCTACCCATTCGTTTGGTTGTATTTCTTCCATGCGGACAAAACGGCTTGGAACCCAATAGCCCAAGGCCTTGTTGCGTCCGCAGATGCCTAAAATCTGCTTACGATGACGAAGACAAGGACAAAGAGCGCGGAATACGATGTCTCCTTCGCCCGAGCACTTGTCTTTCGGAGCTGTATCTAATGTGTAGTTTCCGCTGAATGCAGAGCTATATAAATGTGCATTTGCAGGAAGGTCTTTCCATGCATCGTTCAGGATATAATGGCTATTTCTTTTTTTGCTCGGACAGAAGATATGTGCCATTGTTCCGCTTTCGCGTCGACTGCATTGTCCGTCCAAGAAAACGCCATACCGATAGGTTAGGGGAACACCCGCTGGAGCATCTAACATTTCGGCTCCGCCTTCCCACATAACTCCGTCGTTTGTGCCCAACATAATGGGCTGATTCTCTCGACCTTGCAGCATGACGCCAATGTTTTCACCCCATGCTGTACGGTATTCTATACGAAAAGTGAGTTTCATAGCTTTATGTTATTTTGATTCGTTTCTTTCTTGAACTTCAAAGGTAGGATTTTCTTTTGAAATATATGTGGAATCGAACAAAAAATGTGTGAGAAAGATAGGGCGGGGAGGGAATAAAAAGTCCCGAACTTTGCGGTTCGGGACTACCTCTGTGTAAGATGTGAGGATGGATTTAAAAAATTAGTTATGAAACAAATTACGCATCGATATTTGCATACGTTGCGTTTTTCTCTATGAACTCGCGTCTTGGAGCTACATCGTCACCCATCAGCATGGAGAAGATATAATCTACATTCGCGGCATTTTCAATGGTTACTTGCTTGAGGATACGAGTTTCCGGATTCATGGTTGTTTCCCACAATTGTTCCGGATTCATTTCACCAAGACCTTTGTATCGTTGAGTATGGATACCACCTTCGTTGCCATCGGCGTACTTTTCGATGAAAGCCATACGTTCTTCTTCATTGTAGCAGTATTCGCTTACCTTACCCTTTGAACACTTGTAAAGTGGTGGGTTGGCAATGTAAAGGTGACCAGCTTCAATGATTTCCGGCATATAGCGGTAGAAGAGTGTCATGATAAGGGTGTCGATGTGTGCACCATCGACGTCGGCATCGGTCATGATGATTACCTTGTGATAACGGAGCTTGTCGATGTTTGCTTTCTTGCTATCGTCGTCACCATCTACACCAAAGCGTACGCCAAGAGCAGTGATGATGTTGTTCACTTCATCGCTTTCGAATGCCTTGTGCCACATGGCCTTTTCTACGTTCAAGATCTTACCTCTCAATGGGAGGATAGCTTGGGTTGCACGGCTACGGCCTTGCTTTGCTGAACCACCCGCAGAGTCCCCTTCGACAAGGAACAATTCGCATTCTTGTGGAACACGGCTTGAGCAGTCGGCCAATTTACCTGGCATACCACCACCACCCATCGGGCTCTTGCGTTGTACGGTTTCACGAGCCTTACGAGCTGCAATACGGGCTGTAGCTGCCAAGATTACCTTGTCTACAATTTGCTTGGCTTCCTTTGGATGTTCTTCCAAGTAGTTGGTTAACGCTTCGCCTACGGCCTGATTTACCGCACCGCTGATTTCGCTATTACCTAACTTGGTCTTGGTCTGACCTTCGAACTGAGGTTCTGCTACCTTAACGGAGATGACAGTTACCAAACCTTCACGGAAGTCTTCGCCTTGGATTTCAATCTTGGCCTTTTCGATGGCCTTGGCATTGTTTTCTTCTGCATATTTCTTCAATACGCGAGTCAAGGCTGTACGGAAACCTACCACGTGTGTACCACCTTCGATAGTGTTGATGTTGTTCACATACGAGTACAAGCTTTCGCGATAGCTGGTATTGTACATGATAGCACATTCGATAGGCACACCTTGCTTTTCGGTGTTCAAGTAGATTACATCGTCAATCAGTGGAGCGTTGTTCTGCTGATTGTTGAGGAAACGGACGAATTCCTTCACACCTTCTTCCGAGTGGAAAGTTTCTGTGCGTGCATTGCCTTCTTCGTCCTTGTCGCGAAGGTCGGTCAATGAGATGGTGATACCCTTGTTGAGGTATGCCAATTCACGCAAGCGGTTCTGCAAGGTTTCGTACTTGTAGGTAGTAGTGGTGAAGATGTCGGCATCCGGCCAGAATGTCTGACGAGTACCGGTACGATCGCTTTCGCCTACTTCCTTTACAGAGTACAATGGCTTACCGCAAGAATATTCCTGTTGATATACCTTGCCGTTGCGGAATACGTTTGTTGTCATGTGGGTAGAGAGGGCGTTTACACACGATACACCCACACCATGAAGACCACCTGATACCTTGTAAGAACCCTTGTCGAACTTACCACCGGCATGGAGTACGGTCATTACTACTTCCAAAGCCGATTTCTGTTCCTTTTCGTGGAAGTCTACAGGGATACCACGTCCGTTATCTTGTACAGTGATTGAATTGTCTTCGTTGATGAATACTTCGATGTGGTCGCAGTAGCCTGCCAATGCTTCGTCGATAGAGTTGTCCACCACTTCGTAAACCAAGTGATGTAAACCCTTCTCGCTGATGTCGCCAATGTACATGGCCGGGCGTTTGCGCACTGCTTCCAATCCTTCTAATACCTGAATATTACTGGCTGAATAGTTACTTTCGCCGTTTATCTTTTCGTCTTGAGTCATCTTTTTACGTT
>JAFYWH010000145.1 GCA_017558175.1 Bacteroidaceae bacterium | reverse complement strand
TTGGGGAGCCAACAATGCAGGCATTGCCATGTTCCATCATCCTTCCTATGGTGTTGTCAAAGAAAATGCTTATCTAGATACCAACAAAAAACAAATGGGCGATGTGGCCAATGCCATGATGGAAGAAGATGATAACATCTACGTATTGCTCAATGGATCCAAATATGTTGCACGCCTAGACCTTAACACCAAAGAACAAGCCCGCTACACCTTCCCCGAAGGTGAAGGCGCACCTCGTTGTATAGAAGTGGAAGACGACTATGCTTACGTAACCCAATATGGCGGACAGGTAACCAAGCTCAATGTGAAGAACATGACTTTGGCCGGAACCTTCAAGGGAGGAGACAACTTGGAAGGAATCGCTGAAAAGGATGGCAAGCTTTATGTATCCAACTCTTACAAGGTTGATGGTTCGGGTAACTATGTATACGGCAAGGAAGTATTCGTCATCGACGCCAAGACTATGAAATTGGAAAAGACCATTGATGTTGTGGATAATCCGACCAAGATTTATGAGATAGACAACAAGATTTACCTCATCTCTGCTGGAAACTATTTCGATGTAGCAGGAGCCTTACAAGTTATCGACCCGAAGACAAACACCTCGAAGGTCATTCTCAATGATGCTACAAAAATCACTGAAGGTTTAAACGGATTGGTTTATGGTGTACGTTCAACCTATGATGCCGACTGGCAACTCACCAACTCATTCTTTACTTACAATCCAAGCACTGGAGCTATCAGCGAAACTTCTTTTTTGCTAGATGCACCAACCTCATTCAAGACCGATGCTATCTATCTATTGGAAGTAGATGAAAAATCCGGATTTATCTATGTGGGAACAACCGATTATCAAAACACCGGCACCATTTATGCTTTTGACAAAACCGGCAAGTTTTTCCAATCATTCGACTCAGGTGGCATCAATCCAAGTACCATGATTTTTATTGACTAACCATGAAGAAATTTCTATCGGTTATCCATATAGCAATCATTGCCTTGCTTCTCTCTGCTTGTGGCGGGGAAAGCAAGACTTCTTCGGCATCGTTCGAGGCAGAGCTTATCCCGCTGAAGTATGCCGAGAACCTGACCCTTCTGAAAGGCGAGGGATACATCGAAGCCCGTCTGCGTAATCCGTGGGACACTACGGCCATCCTCCGTACCTATATATTGGTAGACAAGGATCAGGAAATGCCCGAGCAATTGCCTACCGGTACTATCGTTCGTACGCCCTTGCAAAAGTCATTGGTATACACGGCTACCCATTGCAACCTCATCCACGAGTTAGGTGCGGTAGAAAGCATCGGGGGTATCTGTGAAATCCAATACATCAAGGTGCCCGAAATCATTGAAGGTTGCAAGAATGGAACCATCGTCAATGCCGGAGAAGGAACCAATCCCGACATTGAGAAGATTATCGACCTTCATCCCGATGCCTTGTTGCTCTCTCCTTATGAAAACAGTGGCGGACATGGACAGGTGGAAAAACTGAAAATCCCCATCATAGAATGTGCCGACTACATGGAAACATCTGCCTTGGGTAGTGCCGAGTGGATCCGTTTCTATGGTTTGCTTTTCGGACGGGAAGCTTGGGCAGACAGCATCTTTGCTTCGGTAGAAAAGAATTACAACGAACTGAAAGGAATGGCTACTTCGCAACCCGTGAAACCTCGCTTGGTGTGCGAACTGAAAAGTGGCTCTGCCTGGTATGTATCCGGCGGACGAAGCACTACCGGAAAGCTATATGCCGATGCCGGAGCCGATTATGCCTTTGCCTCATATCCTAACTCTGGTGGTGTACCCCTGAGTTTCGAAACGGTATTCGACAAGGCACAAGATGCCGATGTATGGCTCATGAAGTACAATCATCCTACGGACAAGACCTATCAAAGCCTCCGCGAGGATTATGCACCTTATGCCAACTTCAAGGCTTTCAAGGACAAGAACGTGTATGGATGCAATACGGCTTATACAAAGTATTACGAGGATTTCCCTTTCCATCCGGACAAAGTCTTGAAGGACTTGATAAAAATATTCCATCCAAGCCTCTTGCCGGGATATGAATTGAAATATTTTAGTAAATTAGCGGAATGAACAATAAAGGAACAACATACAGCCTCATACTGACCGTCCTGATTCTCGTGCTGGTGGCAGGAAACTTGCTCTTTGGCTCGGTAGATATCCCGGCCGAAGCAGTGGTCCGCGCCCTCTTGGGACAAGAAGTGGAAAAGGCCAGCTGGAGCTTTATCGTATGGGAAGCCCGCGTGCCTCAGGCCATCACCGCCCTGCTTTGCGGAGCAGCCTTGGCCGGTTCGGGACTCATGCTTCAGACAGCCTTCAACAATCCGTTGGCGGGTCCATCCATTCTCGGTATCAATTCGGGAGCCAGCTTGGGGGTAGCCCTCGTGATGCTGGCAGGAGGTGGAACCATTGCTACGGCAGGTGTCACCCTTTCGGGATTCTTCTCCATCGTGCTGGGTGCATTCATCGGTTCGATGGTGGTCATGGGGCTGATTCTGTTCTTCTCGACTTTGATCAAGAGCAACATCATGCTTCTGATTACGGGTATCATGATTGGGTACATCACCTCGTCGGCCATCTCCTTGCTGAACTTCTTTTCTACGGCCGAAGGGGTACATTCGTACATGATTTGGGGGATGGGAAATTTCAGCGGGGTATCGTTGGAGCAATTGCCTTATTTTGCGGTGTTCACGCTCATCGGACTGGCCTTGTCCATCCTCTTGATAAAGCCTCTCAATGCCTTGCTTTTGGGTAACCGATATGCCGAGAACTTGGGGGTAAACATCAAGCGGACACGCAACTTGTTGCTTATTTCTACGGGGATTCTTACTGCGGTAACCACGGCTTTCTGTGGACCGGTGTCGTTCATCGGATTGGCGGTTCCGCACATTGCCCGACTGATGTTGGGCACATCGAACCACAACTCGTTGCTCCCCGTCACCTTGCTGACCGGTAGTGCCGTGGCCTTGCTCTGTAGCCTTATCTGCATCTTGCCGGGCGAATCGGGCATCATCCCGCTCAATGCCGTGACTCCGGTTTTGGGAGCGCCGGTCATCCTTTATGTCATAGTCAACCAACGTCGCATCCAATACTTCAACTGATGGAAAAGAAAGCAGTTATCCAAGGAAAAGACCTCTGCATCGGGTATCGCACCGGAAAGCAGGAGAAAACCGTTCACCAGCATCTCAACTTCGAGCTTCATGCCGGAGAGCTGACATGCCTGTTGGGTGCCAACGGGGCGGGAAAATCGACCTTGCTCCGTACGCTATCGGCCTCGCAACCCGCACTGGGTGGAGAGTTGCTGATGCTTGGCAAGCCGGTGTCCGAATATACCGAGAAGGAGCGCTCGCGCACCATCGGCGTGGTGCTGACCGACAAGACCTTTGCCGGAGGGTTGAGTGTATACGAGTTGGTAGGCCTGGGCAGACAACCCCACACGGGCTTCTTCGGACGACTGAGCAAGGAAGACCGACGCATCATAGAAGAGGCGATGGAAAACGTAGGCATCGCCCACAAGGCTCGGAGCTATACGGCAGAGCTATCGGATGGGGAGCGTCAGAAGGTGATGATTGCCAAGGCTTTGGTGCAGGAGTGTCCACTCATCCTCCTCGATGAGCCAACGGCCTTTCTCGATGTGGTGAGCCGAATTGAAATCATGCATCTGCTTCATCGGTTGGCTACGGAGCAACAGAAGGCCATCCTGCTTTCTACGCACGACATCGAACAGGCGCTGGTCCTCTCCGACCGGTTGTGGCTGCTCTCGAGAGAGAACGGATTGCACACGGGAGTGACCGAGGATATGATCTTGAGCCATCGGATGGAGAACCTCTTCCCTCACAAGGACATCAGCTTCGATTACGACCATGGGGTATATTATCCGACCGTGTGCGGAGAAAAGGAGATTTTCGTGGAATCGGAAGACAAGACCTTGCTGCACTGGACCATGAATGCGCTGAACCGCAACGGATTCAAGTGCATGGCAACCATGAACGAGAAGGCTCCTCACCTGAAGGCGACATCGGCTCAAGAGCTGCATCTTACGATGGACGGGAAGGAGAATTGCCATCCGTCGTTCGAGAGTCTTTTGCGAGAACTGATGAAATAAACAAGTCTTAACCATAAAACGAAAACAGATGATGAACATAGGAGAAAAAGCCCCGGAAGTGTTGGGCATGAATGAAAAGGGAGAAGAAATCTTGTTGAGCAACTTTCAAGGAAAGAAGGTGGTACTTTACTTCTATCCGAAGGACAATACATCGGGTTGCACGGCCGAAGCCTGCAGCCTTCGCGACAATTACCCGGCTCTGAAGGAAAAGGGATACGAGGTGATTGGCGTGAGCACGGATAGCGCTGCATCGCATCAGAAGTTTATCGACAAGCATGAATTGCCGTTCACACTCATTGCCGATACGGACAAGAAGCTGGTGGAAGCCATGGGCGTGTGGGGCGAAAAGAGCATGTGCGGAAAGAAGTACATGGGCACGTTCAGAACCACTTTCCTGCTCAATGAAGAGGGCATCGTGGAAAAGGTATTCTCACCCAAGGAAGTGAAAACCAAGACACATGGCGAACAGATTCTGAAAGTAATCGAATAATGATAAAGAGGTGACCGAAATGGTCACCTCTTTCTGTTTAATTATATCTTCAATCGTACATTCACCTTCATCAGCCATCCGGCTATCCATACCACCACGAGCGAGAACACCACGGAGCGGAGCAATCCGGTCACTCCGGTGCTGAGCAAAGCGGGATAATGCCATGCCAAAAGGCTCTGTACGGCATACCACAGATAAGGTATCATGTAACAAGTGAGGGTGACCGTTCCGGCCGGTTTGATGAGCTTGAACCACTGGGCCTTGCCCTTGACATCGGTGAGGAAATAGAGGATGCCTACCATGAAGAACGAGATGGCGCAACACACGAAGAGCCATGTCGGAGTGGCTTGAATTTTCGAGATGATCCAATGCGGATGCGAGAGGAAGAACAGAGCCAGCATCGATGCTCCGAGAGCGAACATGGTACCCATAAATTTGAACGGTTTCTCGCGGTTTCCCCAATGGATGAGCAACACCGATGCAAAGGCACCCGATACGCTGAGTGCATGGTGTGTCATATCGCTCGGAAGGAACGAAAGATTAAGCATGCCATTGTGCGAAAGGATGGTCAAAGCGAGGACCACGAGCCAAGCTATTGTCATCGGAATCAAGCGGATACGGACTATCAGAAAGACGATGGCGGTAACCAGATACGACCAACCTATCAACCCCAATATTCCCCACCATTTGGGTGCAAAAACCGCTCCATTCTTGCCTTCGAAAAGGCAGAAAAGAGCCACCATCAGGAGCACTCCCGTCCACTTCATTCCTGTAAACAGATATTTACGGATACCATCGGCTTTGGGGTAGAGATTCCACGTAAGGAAGAAGCTCAAGACGAGCAAAATGGTGTACCACGAATAAGGTATGCCGGTGGCAGCTCCATCGTACGAACCGAGGTTCACGGTGAAGAGACCCATCACAATCAGGGCAATGGTGCGCTCGATGATATGCCTTGAAGTACCCCAAAGAGATTCTCCCCTCTCCTGTCTCTTGAGCAGGGCAAAGGGCACGGACATCCCCATCACAAAGAGGAAACAAGGGAAAATGATGTCCGAAAAGCCGAGCATGTCCTCGTCGGCCTTGGCATGGAGCAGCCAATGGGGGATTTGCTTGATACCCGGAATGTCGTTCACAAAGAGCATGAGGAACATGGTGATGGCCCGAAAGACATCGATGGTGGCAATGCGTGTGGTTTTCATGATAATGTTTTTAAGGTTAAACTTCCACAAAAGTAAAGAAAAGAATTGGAAAAGAAGAATAAACACTTATAAAATATCATTAACAAAAGGAGGCTTTCGCCTCCTTTTGTTATTCCTTCATCAGATACTCCTTGAACGAAGCGAAATCCTTGGTCATCGGGATGCTCTGCTTGGTGCCTTTCATGAACGCCTGGAGCTTGGCTGGTATTTCCACTTGCTCACCGATGATGCCTTCTACGGTCTCGAGGAACTTGGCCGGATGGGCAGTTTCGAGGAACACCCCAACCTCGCCTTCCTGCAAGCCTTCTTCGAGGGCACGATATCCGCAAGCACCATGAGGGTCAAGCAGATAGCCGGTCTCCTGATAAGCCTTCAGCACGGTCTCACGAATCTGTTCATCGGTGTACGTTGCACCCGAAATCTCCGAACAGATGTCCTCGTGGCTATCGTTGTAGAGCGCCAGGATACGTGCAAAGTTGCTCGGGTCGCCCACATCCATGGCATTGGCAATGGTGGCGACAGACGGACGAGGGTTGTATTGGTCAGTCTGTAAGTATTGATAAAAAATATCGTTGCTATTGTTGGAGGCAATGAAGCGCTTCACCGGCAATCCCATGTGCTTGCCAAAGAGACCTGCGGTGATGTTTCCGAAGTTTCCGCTCGGCACACAAACCACCAAGTTATCGGCCTTTCCCGCCTTCTTCAGCTGGGCATACGCATAGAAATAATAGAACGCCTGCGGGAGGAATCGGGCCACATTGATGGAGTTGGCCGAGGTGAGCTTCATGTGCGCATTGAGCTCCGCATCCATGAAGGCATTCTTCACCAGCGCCTGACAATCGTCGAACGTGCCATCGACCTCGAGAGCGGTGATGTTCTGACCGAGAGTTGTAAATTGTTTTTCCTGAATCTCGCTCACCTTGCCCTTCGGATAAAGCACATACACACGAATGCCTTCCACACCGAGGAACCCGTTGGCCACGGCACTTCCGGTGTCGCCCGAGGTAGCCACCAACACATTCACCTGCTTCTGCCCTTCCTTGCGGATGAAATAACCCAGGAGGCGAGCCATGAATCGTCCGCCCACATCCTTGAACGCCAAGGTAGGACCATGGAAAAGTTCCAACGAATAGATGTTTTCCTTCACTTGCACGGCAGGCACATCGAAGCTCAAGGTGTCGTACACAATCTGCTTCAACACATCGGCAGGCACATCCTCGCCAAAGAATGCATCGGCCACTTGGTAGGCGATTTCTTGGAACGAGAGGTTCTCGATGTTGTCATAAAACGATTGTGGAAGTGGCTTGATGACTTCCGGCATATACAATCCCTTATCGGATGCCAAACCCTTTACTACGGCTTCCTGAAGAGAAGCATCGGGGGCTTGGTGGTTGGTGCTATAATACTTCATATTGTAATTAAGAATTAATAATGAAGAATGAAGAATTTTCACACGAATGATGATTCTTCATTTTCTGAGCGAAGCGAAGTATTCTTCATTCTTCATTTATTTCATAAATTCATTCATAAACTCATTCTCCTTCATCACTCCGTAGATGCCATCCTTGCACGCCTCCTCATCGAAAGTCTGCACCCCATCGGGTTCGATGCCCGGATAGTAAATCAAGAAAGGAACCGCCTCAGAGGTATGTGTGCGGAGTTCGCACGGTGTGGGATGATCGGGGAGCACGGCGATGGACACCGGTTCGTCCCAATCCTTCACGGCCTCGTAGATGGGCCCTACCACCCGCTTGTCGAGGTTCTCGATGGTGAGTTGCTTCAAGTCGAAATTGCCTTCATGACCGGCCTCATCGCTTGCCTCGATGTGCAGATAAACGAAATCCTCGTCCTTCAACGCCTCGAGAGCAGCACGCACTTTATTTTCATAGTTGGTGTCGTAAAGGCCAGTCGCACCTTCTACATCAATGCGTCGGAGACCAGCATACACCCCGATGCCATTGATCAGGTCTACGGCCGAGATAACCGAACCTTTCTGAATCGACGGATACATCTGTGCGAGAGGCTCCATCTGAGGGCGATAACCCGGGCTCCAAGGCCAGATGCTATTAGCCGGGTCCTTGCCTTCGGCCACGCGTTTCAAGTTGATGGGATGGTTCTTCAGAAGCTCTTGCGACTTCCAAATCAAGTGGTTCAAGAGGTCTGCAGTATCTTGTGCCTCAGAAGCATTGGCCTTCACCATGAGCGGACGGAAAGGCTGGAGAGGCACATCGTGCGGAGGGGTGCAATCGAGGTTCTTGTCGCCTCCCTTGATCACCAACAGATGGCGATATTGCACACCGGTATAGAATGTCACCCGTTCGTTACCCAGGTGTTCCTGTAAATATTTCACAAGCACATCGGCTTCTTCGGTGGTGATGTGTCCGGCCGAATGGTTTTTCAGGATATCGCCTTCGATGCAGATGATATTGCATCGCATGGCCATATCTCCCGGCTTCAACTCCACCCCGATGCTGGCTGCTTCCAGAGGTCCACGTCCTTCGTACACCTTCGGAAGGTCATAACCCATCACGGACATATTGGCCACCTCGCTTCCCGGATGGAAACCCTCGGCCACGGTAATCAGCCTTCCGGTTCGTCCCATCCTTGCCAACTTGTCCATGTTCGGGGTACAAGCATGTTGTAAAAGGGTACGATGTCCTAAGGAGGCGGAAGACCAATCGGCCATTCCATCCCCTAATATAATGATGTGTTTCATAGATTTTTACTTTATGGTGTCATCCAGAGCAGAGTGAAGGAACGGATTACAAATACTATATGCGCCCAGATTCTTCGCTTTGCTCAGAATGACATACATGGAGTTATCTTTAGATATTCGCCACGCTGATGATATCGGCAAATACACCGGCAGCAGTTACGCTTGCACCGGCACCATAGCCTTGAATCATCATCGGGTATTCCTTGTAGCGTTCAGTAGTGAGGAGCACAATGTTGTTGCTTCCTTCCAAACCATAGAACGGATGGCTTCGGCTCACTTCCTGCAATGATACGCTTCCCTTACCATCTTCCAACTTGGCAACGAACTTCCAATGCTTGTTTTCGGCTTCCAATACCTGTCGACGAGCTTCGAAATCGGCATCGAGCGACGGGATGTTCTTCCAAAAGTCTTCCAACGAACCTTCGAAGAATTCATCCGGCACGAAGAGGTTCTTTTCCATATCTTCCTGCTCGAGCACATAGCCTGCTTCGCGAGCCAAGATCACGAGCTTGCGGATAACATCCTTTCCGCTCAAGTCGATACGTGGATCCGGTTCCGAGTAACCTTCTTCCTTCGCCATGCGGATGGTTTCGCTGAATGGCACATCGGCACCGATCTTGTTGAAGATGAAGTTCAACGTACCACTTACCACGGCCTCAATCTTCAGGATCTTGTCGCCCGAAGCAATCAAGTCGTTGATAGTCTTAATGATAGGAAGACCGGCACCTACGTTGGTTTCGAACAAGAACTTCACGCCACGGTTGCGGGCAATCTGTTTCAGTTCGGTATAGTCGGCATACGATGAAGAAGCAGCAATCTTGTTAGCAGCTACCACCGATACGTTATTATTCAACAAATCCTTATAGAGTGATGCTACATCGGCATTGGCTGTACAATCCACGAACACCGAGTTGAAGATGTTCATGCCAATCACCTCGTCGCGGATAATCTGAGGGCTCGATGCGGTACCCTTTTCGTCGAGCAACTGACGATAGTTAGACAAGTCCAAGCCATCGCGATCGAACAACGCCTGATGTCCGTTGGCAATACCCACTACATTGAGCTTCAAGCCACGTTCCTGCATCAACTTTTCCTGTTGGCTGGCCAATTGCTTGATTAAGCTATCACCCACGGTACCTGTACCACAAATGAAGAGATTGAGCACCTGATATTCTGACAAGAAGAACGAATCGTGAATCACGTTCAACGACTTCTTCAATGACTTTTCTTCTACCACGAAAGAGATGTTGGTTTCCGAAGCACCTTGCGCACAAGCAATTACACTGATACCGTTGCGTCCCAACGTACCGAACAACTTACCGGCAATACCCGGAGTGTGTTTCATGTTCTCGCCCACAATCGCAATGGTAGCCAAGTTCTTTTCTGCACATACCGGACTGATTTCGCCCATCTCGATTTCCTTGGCAAACTCTTCGTTCAGCACCTCGCAAGCCAACTCGGCATCCTGGTTACGCACACCGATAGATGTACTGTTTTCCGAAGAAGCCTGAGACACCATAAACACACTGATACCATTCTTGGCCAACGCCTTAAAGATGCGGTAGTTCACCCCGATAACGCCCACCATACCAAGACCGGTTACGGTAATCAAGCTGGTATCGTTGATAGAAGAAATACCCTTGATGGCCTTTGCTTCTTCCTTTATTTCGTTTTCAATAATCGTACCTTGAGCATCCGGATTGAAGGTATTCTTGATAAGGATAGGTATATTATTGTGGCAAGCCGGATAGATAGTTGGCGGATAAACCACCTTCGCACCGAAGTTACAAAGCTCCATAGCTTCCACATAGCTCAATTCATTGATAACGTAAGCATTGCTGATCACGCGTGGGTCGGCGGTCATGAAACCATCCACATCGGTCCAGATTTCGAGCACTTCGGCTTGGAGAGCAGCTGCAATGATAGAAGCGGTATAGTCCGAACCACCACGGCCCAAGTTGGTAACCTCACCACTATTCTTGTCGCTTGAGATGAAGCCCGGCACCAAAGCCACCTGAGGGAGCTCGCTGAAAGTCGCCTTGATCAATTGGGTAGTCAAGTCCGAATCCAAGATGTGTCGTGCATGTTTCTTCTCAGTCTTAATGAAAGTACGCGAGTCGTACCACACCGCACCCTCGATGAGGTTTGCCACGATGATGGACGAAAGGCGTTCGCCATAGCTCACGATAGTAGCCGATGTCTTCGGAGAAAGGTCGCGAATCAAGTAGATACCTTGGAAAATATTCTTCAATTCGCTCAAGAGCTCGTTCACCTGGTCGAGCAAAACGATGCGTGCCTCGCCCGCCGGAATCACGGTATACACCATTTCGATGTGACGGTTCACGATATCGCGATATTCTTTTTCGTAAGCCGAGTCCCCGTTAGCAGCCATTTGGGAAGTATGAATCAATTTGTCTGTAATCCCCCCCAAAGCCGATACTACAACAATCACCGGTTCTTCTACGGCTTCTACAATCTTCTTAACACTCAAAATGCTATGCACGGAGCCCACCGAGCTACCGCCGAATTTCAATACTTTCATGCTATTGATATTTATGTACCCCTTTGTCATCCAGAGCGAAACGAAGGATCTCGTGTACATGCATTACGTTTTCGAGATTCTTCCTCCTTTCAGTCATCCGAGTGACAATAAAAAGAGTTTCTTGTTTACTAAAAAAAATAAAAATTGATTTGATTGTTGCTTACATCCATAAGCGTGCATCGCGTAGAAACACATATATACTATCCTAACCCCGAGGGGTCATCATCATGGTGGTCATCATCGTCCACATTCGCATGATAGCGTTCGTATGCAGATAGTACATTGTCATTTGTTAATAATTCTCTCTTATTTTCATTTTCAATGGCGCAAATATAAGAAGTTTTTCTAACAAACTAACACTTTTCTCGTTTTTTTTGCGATAAAGCAATAATCCATTCAAGGAAACGTTGGTTTGGATGTGAAAAATTCAGCAACTTTCCGCATCTTTGAGATGAATCTCGAAGATACTTGCACTCGCTATGAAATATTCAAGCAAGCTTGATATTATTTCGCTCGCTTATTCGTATCTTTGCGCCTATATTATAAAGGTAAAGAAAACGAATGGCCAAAGAGAAAACCGTATATGTTTGTTCCCATTGCGGACAAGACTCGCCCAAGTGGGTGGGCAAATGCCCGTCGTGCGGACAATGGAACACTTACTCCGAACAAGTGGTGCGCAAGGAATCGCCCGTAGCCAAGCATGGCATCGCCATCCTGGAACCTACCAAGAGCCAACCACTCACCCTGAACGACATCAACGGAGGCGAAGAGCCTCGCATCGATATGCACGATGAGGAACTGAACCGTGTGCTCGGTGGCGGACTGGTGCCGGGAAGTTTGGTACTCCTCGGTGGAGAACCGGGCATCGGGAAATCCACCCTCATCCTCCAGACGGTCTTGCGATTGCACGACAAGAAGGTGCTCTATGTATCGGGTGAAGAAAGCGCCCGCCAACTCAAGCTAAGGGCTGACCGCATTTCGCATCAAACGTCGAATTGTTTGATTGTATGCGAAACGTCGTTAGAGCAAATCTATGTGCACATCAAGAACACCCGTCCGGATGTAGTCATCATCGACTCCATACAGACCATCTTCACGGAGAACATCGATTCCTCACCGGGTAGTTTGGTGCAGGTTCGCGAGTGCTCGGCCTCCATCCTGAAATTCGCCAAGGAAAGCAATACACCGGTCATCTTGATTGGTCACATCAACAAGGAAGGAAGCATTGCGGGTCCTAAGGTGTTGGAACACATCGTCGATACCGTACTCCAATTCGAGGGCGACCAGCACTACATGTATCGCATCCTCCGAAGCATCAAGAACCGATTCGGAAGCACCGCGGAATTGGGCATCTATGAGATGCGCCAAACGGGTCTCCGACAAGTGAGCAACCCTTCCGAGCTCCTCCTCACCGACGAGCACGAAGGCATGAGTGGAGTAGCTATTGCATCGGCCATAGAGGGTGTCCGTCCGTTCCTGATCGAGACGCAAGCCTTGGTAAGCTCGGCAGTATATGGCAATCCGCAGCGCTCGGCCACCGGGTTCGACCTCCGACGCATGAACATGCTCCTTGCCGTACTCGAAAAGCGTGTAGGCTTCAAGTTGGCGCAAAAGGATGTTTACTTGAACATCGCCGGTGGCTTGAAGGTGAACGACCCGGCCATCGACCTCTCCATCATCAGTGCCATCCTTTCGAGCAACATGGATGTGGCGATAGATCGTGACATCTGCATGGCGGGCGAAGTGGGTCTGAGTGGTGAAATCCGTCCGGTGAACCGCATCGAGCAACGCATCAGCGAAGCGGAGAAATTGGGTTTCAAGCGCATCTTGATCCCGAAGCACAACCTCCAAGGACTCGATACCAAGAAAATGAAAATAGAAGTCATCCCCGTGCGGAAGGTAGAAGAAGCTTTCCGTGCTTTATTCGGATAAAGAAATATGATTCAAGAATACCAAATAAGAGTTCTGCCCGAGCAGGCAGCCAATGAACAGAACATCAAGTTGTTCATCAGTAAAGATAAGGGAATTGATGCACGAACCATCCAGGCGATCCGTGTATTGAAGCGAAGCATCGATGCCCGCCAACGCACCATCTTCGTGAACCTGAAAGTGCGTGTTTACATCAACGAACTTCCGCAAGACGAGGAGTTCGTGCGCACCACTTATCAGAACGTGGAAGGAAAGCCACAAGTCATCGTGGTGGGTGCAGGTCCCGGCGGATTGTTTGCCGCCCTCCGATTGATTGAGCATGGCCTCCGACCGATTGTGGTAGAGCGAGGCAAGAATGTACGCGACCGAAAGGTGGACATCGCCAAGATCAGTCGTGAGCATAAGGTAGACCCTGAAAGCAATTATAGCTTTGGCGAAGGAGGAGCCGGTGCCTATTCGGACGGAAAGCTCTACACCCGAAGCAAGAAGCGTGGCAATGTGGACAAGATTCTGAATGTATTTTGCCAACATGGAGCAAGCACCGCTATCCTCGTAGATGCCCATCCGCACATCGGTACGGACAAGCTCCCTCGTGTCATCGAGAACATGCGAAACACCATCATCGAATGCGGTGGCGAGGTGCATTTCGAGACTCGTATGGATGCGCTCATCATCGAGAAGGAAAAGGTAGTAGGTATTGAGACCAATACCGGCAAGACCTTCCACGGACCGGTTATCTTGGCTACAGGTCACTCGGCTCGCGACGTGTATCGTTGGTTGCATAGCAATGGCGTACAACTCGAAGCCAAGGGCATTGCCGTGGGTGTCCGCTTGGAGCATCCTTCGCACTTGATTGACCAAATCCAATACCACAATAAAAACGGACGTGGCAAGTATCTCCCAGCAGCCGAGTATAGCTTCGTGACCCAAGTAGATGGTCGTGGCGTGTATAGCTTCTGTATGTGTCCGGGTGGATTCGTGGTACCGGCGGCCAGTGGTCCGAACCAGCTTGTGGTGAATGGCATGAGCCCGAGCAATCGTGGTGGCAAGTGGAGTAACTCGGGTATGGTGGTAGAATTGCGTCCGGAGGACTTAGAAGAAAAGTCATTAAAGGATATAGTAAATGCTTTTCACACACCCCCTACCCCCTCTCAAGAGGGGAGTCCATACGGTGCGTTTCCCCTCTCGAGAGGGGATGAAGGGGTGTGTAAGACACATCCACTAAGTATGATGTATCTCCAGGAAGCCCTCGAAGCCACTTGTTGGCAACAAGGAAACATGCGCCAAACCGCCCCTTCGCAACGCATGGTGGACTTCACCCGCAAGAAATTGAGTTACGACCTTCCGGCTTCCTCATATAGCCCGGGATTGGTTTCCTCTCCCCTACACTTCTGGATGCCGAACTTCATCGGCGACCGATTGAGCAAGGGTTTCCAACAATTCGGACGAAGCTCGCACGGATTCCTCACCAACGAGGCTTGCATGATTGGCATGGAGACACGTACCTCGGCTCCGGTGCGCATCGTGAGAGACAATGACACCTTGCAACATGTCACCATCAGCGGACTCTTCCCTTGTGGAGAAGGTGCCGGATATGCCGGTGGTATCGTTTCGGCCGGTATCGATGGCGAACGATGTGCCGATGCCGTGGCTCAATACTTTGGCATCTGATTTTATTTCACCACAGATTACACAGATTTACACAGATTCTTTCTTTCACTTATAGGTGTAATCCGTGGGTATCATTAGAATAATAATTATAAATTTAATCTGTGCTAATCTGTGTAATCTGTGGTGAACAATAAATATCCCGAAATAGCCATCATCGACCCCAACACCCTCTCGTGCATGGGGCTCGAAGCGCTCTTGGAAGAAATCATTCCGATGGCCACCATCCGTGTGTTCCATTCCTTCGGCGAGTTGGTGGACGATACGCCCGACATGTATGCACACTACTTCGTGTCGGCACAAATCTACTTCGAGCATACGGCCTTCTTCCGCGAACGGAGGCCACGTGCCATCGTCCTTGCCGGGGGCGAGAACCTTCCCCAACTCTCGGGGGTGCTTACCCTGAACATCTATCAGAGTGAAAAGGAGCTTATCAAGGCCATCCTCCAATTGCACCAGCACGGGCATCAGGGAGGCAAGCATCCGCACGCCGAGGCCATCGATACGCACGACCTTTCCGCCCGCGAAATCGAGGTTCTGAAACTCATCACCAAGGGCCTCATCAACAAGGAAATCGCCGAGAAGCTGAACATCAGCCTCACCACGGTCATCAGTCACCGGAAGAACATTACCGAGAAATTGGGAATAAAATCGGTGTCGGGTCTCACCGTTTATGCCGTAATGAACGGTTACATCGAGGCCGATAGCATCTAAAATCCTCATTTATTAGGATTGTACAATTGATTTGCTTTGTGTTTCTTTGCATCGTGAATTAATCTTAATCCACCACAGAGTACACAGAGTTCCACAGAGGTTTTATTGACCTGCGGATGAAAGTGTTTCTCCGTGGTACCAATAAAACAACAAACAATGAAAAAAATACTCCGTGAAACTCTGTGTTACTCTGTGGTGCTATTTTTAAGCATCGCAAAGACATTCGCCTACACCCTCCCCGAAGACACCACCAAGGTGATCGACATCGAGGAAGTGGTGATCATCGCATCGCCGAAGGAAACGAGCAAGTTGAGACAATTGCCTACCTCCGTATCGCTCATCTCACAAAAGGACATGCAGGCAAACGGCATCACTTCGCTCAAGAGCGCAAGCAACATCGTGCCTAACTTCTTTATGCCCGACTATGGCTCGCGCCTCACCTCGGCCATGTACATCCGTGGCATCGGGTCACGTATCAACACCCCGGCGGTGGGCATGTATGTAGACAATATCCCTTACCTCGACAAGAGCGCCTTCGATTTCAATTTCTACGATATCGAGCGACTCGACATTCTCCGTGGACCTCAAGGCACGCTCTATGGCCGTAACACCATGGGCGGACTCGTGAAGGTACACACCCGCTCCCCGTTATCGTATCAGGGCACGGATGTGAAGTTGAGCTATGGTTCGGGCAACAACCATCGCACGGCTTCCCTCACCCACTATCACCGTGTGAGCCAGCAATTCGCCTTCTCGGCCGGTGGATATTACGAAGTGGCAGACGGATTCTTTACCAACGAACACCTCAACCAGAAGGTAGACGAGATGCAAGCCGGAGGCGGACGCATCCGTGCCATTTGGTTGCCTGCCGAAAATTGGAAGGTGGACTTCAATGTGAACTACGACTATACCGACGAAGGTGGCTATCCTTATTATTATGTAGGCAAAGCCCAGTCTTTGGTGGAAGACCAGGCAAACCTGCTCAACAAAATCGCCTACAACCAAGAAAGCACCTATCGCCGTAGCCTCTTGAATACCGGTCTCAACATCGAGCATCAGGCAGACAACTTCATCTTCAATGCCGTAACCGGATTCCAGCACTTGAACGACCGCATGTTCATGGACCAGGACTTCTCTCCAATGGATACCTATACCATCGAGCAGAAGCAACGCATCAACTCCATCACCGAAGAAATCACCTTCAAGAGCAAGCCGGGCAAGGCTTGGCAATGGACCACCGGTGTGTTCGGATTCTATCAGAACATGAACGTAATCAGCCCCGTGACTTTCCGCAAGGATGGTATCGGTATGCTCAACCAGATGCTCGGCTCGGTTATCCCGGGCAAGATTGAAGTAGCTATGGGTCAAGGCATGGCCATGAACATCCTCCCGTCGCTTGCCATCACCGACACCGAAATGCCGATTGACGGACACTTCAAGACTCCGCAATACAACGTGGCCCTCTACCACCAGTCGCAATTCCGCGACCTCTTCGGAACAGAAGGGCTCTCGTTCACCGCCGGTCTCCGCTTGGATTACGAACACATGCAGATGACTTACAACTCGGGCACATCGCTCGGCTACACCGTGGGCATCAAGGGCGAAATGACCCGTGGCGGACAAGTGATGCGCGAAATCGAGATGATGCCGGCCACACCGCTCACCGTAGAATCGCGCTACACCGGAAAGCTCTCGAAGGACTACATCCAGCTCCTTCCTAAGTTCGCCTTGCAATACGATTTCCACCACGGAAAGAGCAACGTATATGCCTCTGTAAGCAAGGGTCACCGCTCGGGCGGATACAACTATCAGATGTTCTCCGAACTCCTCCAGAGCAGCTTGAAGAACGACATGATGCGCCAGAGCAAGGAAGCCATCATGGCCAAAGTTCCGGAAAGCTATGTGGGAATGGTAGCCGACAAGTTCCCTACCCCGGGCGAAAATCCGGATGCACAGGCAGCCGTGGAATACAAGCCTGAATACACCTGGAGCTACGAACTCGGTACACACTTGAGCCTCTTCGACGGCAAGTTGCAAGCCGATTTGGCTGCTTTCTATATGCAGACATCCGACCAACAACTCTCGCAGATGGCCGAAAGCGGACTCGGACGCATCACCGTAAATGCCGG
>JAFYWH010000144.1 GCA_017558175.1 Bacteroidaceae bacterium | reverse complement strand
TGATGTCGAAGGCGGTTACCATCAGTTCCTTCTGGAAAATGCCCGGGAAGTTCTTGTTCAGTCTGTCCAGCAGCGATACTTGTCCAGAGCCGGTCACGATCATGCGTGTCAGTCCGTCGGCCTTGATTTTCTCCAGCACCTCCAGTGCTCCCGGCATGCGTGGAGCCTCGGGGCACTTGTTGAACTCCTCACTCTTGGCTGCATAGATGGCCTTGATTTCCTCGTCGGTAGCATCGCATCCGCGTTCGCGACGGCTGATGATGTTGATGGTATCGGCACCCGTGCGTCCTTCGTGCATGTAGGCTTCCTCTTCGCTGAGGCCGAAACCCATGCGTTCCATTACTTTGTGCCATGAGCTGGCATGGTTGGGCATGGAGTTGAAGAGCACCCCATCCATATCGAACAGCACCGCCTTCAAGTTCATGCTTGAATAGCCATGCTCATTCAGGTATTTTTCGATTGCTTCTTGATACATATCTTTCTTCCTGTTTTGATAACAGGGACAAAGATACGGATTTTTCTTTATTCTTTTTTAATAATCGTTGCCGGATTGATGTGCATGATTTCCCGAATCTTGTAGGCGGTAACTGCAATGACCAATGCCGATATACAAAGGAAGAGCAGTATTGGCCAATCCCAACGGTATCCTGCATTGAGGCTTAACACATGGGTCGTCAGTAAGCGTCCCAACGGATAGACAATGACGAATGCGGAAATCAATATCAAGGCATAGTTCTTGCCGAACAAGTAGGCGATGTTTCTCGGAGTCGCTCCGTTAATTTTCCGTATGGCCACCTCCTTCTGACGGTTCTGTGTGTCGAGCGAGATGGCAGAGTGGATGCTTAACACGACGAGCAGGATGCTGATGAAGGCGAAGATGAAAGCAAGTTCACCTATTACTTCGAAGATTCTCATAGGGTTGGTCATAGGATCCGTCAGTGGATATAGTTTGAGCGGTAGGGTTAAGGGTACGTACTTGCCGATAATGTCCTTCATCTCCTGAATGGTCGAAGCCATGTCTGCATGGGGGGTGATACGGAAATAATGGATGTAATTCCCTTCTGGTGTAATGACTAATGCCGAACCGGCCTGTCTTATACCGTGTGAATCATAATTGTATGTTCCGGGAATGATGCCGGCTATGTCGAGAGTCTGTTCGGGTAAGGTTATTCTACCATTGTTCAATTCGTTTGAATTCAGGAATTTTTGTGTCATCTCGCTGATATAAATGCCTGATTCGAGGTCAGCCGAACTGGTTTGGTTGTTTACCGGAATGTGAAAGAAATCGACATAGCGAGTGTCTGCATAGATAATGTCTAACGAATATCTTTGACCAATGCTGTCGTTGAGCTCAATACCGCGATACTTGTCTATGGAACAATATTCGCTGATGTTGGGCAGTTCCCTGATTTCGGAGATGATGGCTTCCTGGTTCTTTTGCAGATAGCTGTTGTCGATTTGGAAAAAAATGGTCCGTTCCTTTTCTTCCTTACTCAACGGATTGTATATTAGGCTGTTTCTTTCTTGTACGTACAGATAAGCTACGAAGGTACTTCCGAGGAAGAACATGGACACGGCCAGTTGTATGCCAATCATGATGTTGCGGAACAAGTGTTTTCCGTTGCGTTGTCTCACGAAATGAATGATGCTTGCCCGTCGGAGTCGATAGACAGGGAAAAGTGCTATCAGCAGACAGATGCACAAGAGTATGAAATAGATTCGGCATTGCATTCCATAGACCATTAGCATGATGTCCGTATTGATGTCCAAGCCCAATAGGTTGGTCAGTTGGGGATTGGAACTGATGTACTTGAAAGTCACTTCGCTAATCAGGAACGAAAGTAAGGCAGAGGCTGTCAGCATGCAGAATATTTCGGCCAGAAGTAACCCGAGCAAGTTCAGTGTGCTCGAACCCATACATTTGCGGATGGCCAGTTCACGCTGACGGTTGTAGAAGGACTGGATGATAAACTTCAGGAAGTTGATGAGTCCGCTCAATAAAATCAGGATGCCGATGACATGGACAAGAATTCCTGTCAATCGCTCTTCCTGCGATTTGTTTGTCTTGAGAAAGGCTGTAGGGTGAATGGTTTTCGCGCCTTGCGGTATATGTATTTGTTCCAATTGTTTGTTGGCTTCGGCCTGACTGATGTTTTCATTCAAGATAGCTTCTGCCATAAGGAAACCATTCGGGTCGGTAGCAGTGCTGAAGTAGATGTCTGCTATGTCGATGCTTTGGAATTTGTCTTCCTCAGCTATGTCAACGATTCGGTATCCTTTCGGGTCCTTTCCCTGTCGGATGGTTAGTCCGATAGGATTCACCTTGCCGAAGGCTTTCTTGGCGAAGGATGCGGAAATGACGACTTCATCCGGTGTTTCCAGCGGGTGGTTGTATCTTAATCGGATGTTCTGATAGTCGAAATGGTTGGATGAAACATTCTTTTTCCAAGCTATTAAGGGCAATTCTTTACCATCGCCATTGATGGCAATGACTTCGTCTTGCGAACTGAATGAATGGTAGGAGAGTAGTTCGAAGGCAGAAAGATGTTGCTCTTCCAATCTTTTTAGTTGTTCCAGATTGTTGATGTAGAATATTTGGACACGTCTTTCGTAGGCCGGATACTCGTATAGAAATCCGTTTATCACTTTCATCATGAGTCCTGTCATGCAGAAGCAAGTTATGCCTATGGCAAGGCACATCCAGGAGATGAGGGTGTTTACTTTGTATTTCCAGAGGTTTCTGATTGCGACTTTAATGTAATGATAATTCATAATTATTGTTCGTTATGTTGTTTTTTTGCTCCTTATCACGATTCCGGCTCCTTTGGGGCTGCTTTGGCTCTCCTAAAACCTCCTTAATTTTGCTCTTTTTAAAGAGGTAAAACGGCGTTTTTTCGTAGTGCATTTCCGTGCGTCAAAGGTAGCTAAAATCATTCTATGCTATATATACTATACAACAAAAACCATGCCAGAATCTTAATTCTTTGATAATGAACAGAAAGACGATTTTTAGGGGTAGGCAAAAGTGTGCGAATTCGCACGATTCTTGTGCGATTTCGCACACTTTTTCTGTCTTGGTTGTTAAAATGTATTCTTTTTGAATGTCTTTAAGTAAGCTATCGTTACAAATGTAGGCTCCAGGAAGCCTCAAAAGCTCTGCTTCCTTCCTATTTGTACTTTATTCGTGAAAATTGTCGTGGAAATAGGCGTCTAGGTTTGTATTGTTAGGTTTTTCGGTTTGTTTAGTTTATGGTTCTGTAAGAATTGTTTAAATTGTCGTTTGAATATCAGTTCGGCCTTTATTATAGTTTTTTATAAGGTGTATTTTTTCATTTTATGTAAATATATGCGTCTCTATGCTTCCTTGTGATATGTCTTAAGCACTTTGGATAAAACGCTTAGGCGTTTGACTTAAAACGTCAGGGCGTTTTGATTCAAACGTCAAAGCGTTCTCGAACTCAGCTTTTTTGTACCGTTACCTAATAAATATACAAAAGTGGTTTCACTGCTGTCACCGGCTCGTAAGTGGTTGGTTTGCATTGTTCCTCTGTGAACCTTGCCCTTTCAACGAGGGTTCACAGAGTTCACACAATGAATCTTAGTTGAAACTTGTGGAAGGGGCGTAAATGCCATGGTTCACATGGAGAAGCTGAGCGCCAGTATGTTGCATTTCGGTGAAAGCGTGAAGGCTGCTTCCGCACTTTTAAGCATTATGTTATATAGTAAGAAATGGACGTGTTAGAGATTGTTTTCTATAACAACTAAACTGATATAAAACAAAACATCCCCACTACCAGGATGGCAATGGGGATGCTGAGTATGTAATTTTAAATATTACAAGCGAGCTTGGATAGCTTTTGATTCTTCTTCGTATCCAGGCTTGTTCAAGAGAGCGAACATGTTCTTCTTGTAAGCTTCTACACCCGGTTGGTTGAACGGATTCACTTCGAGCAAGTAGCCACTGATACCGCAAGCCTTTTCGAAGAAATAGATTACCTGACCCAAGTAGTATTCGCTCAACTGAGGAACGATGAGGCGCATGTTAGGTACACCACCGTCTACGTGAGCCAACTGAGTACCGAGCTCAGCCATCTTGTTCACTTCGTCCACACGCTTGCCGGCGAGGAAGTTCAAACCGTCGAGGTTTTCTTCGTCTGACGGAACGCGGAGTTCGTTGTCTGGGTTTTCTACAGAGATCACAGTTTCGAAGATAGTACGTTCACCTTCCTGAATCCATTGACCCATTGAGTGGAGGTCAGTAGAGAAGTCAACTGCAGATGGGTAGATACCCTTGCCGTCCTTACCTTCCGATTCGCCATACAACTGCTTCCACCATTCGTTCATGTAGTGGAGTTTAGGGTTATAGTTCACGAGGATTTCAATCTTCTTTCCCTGCTTGTAGAGTTCGTTACGAACAGCAGCATAGATAGCAGCCGGATTTTCTTCGAATGCAGTTTCAGAGCCGCAAACCTTTTCCATGTCGCAAGCACCAGCCACGAGCTGTTCGATGTCGAAACCAGCTACTGCGATTGGCAACAAGCCTACCGGAGTCAATACAGAGAAACGGCCACCTACGTTGTCAGGAATGATGAATGTCTTGTAACCTTCCTTGTCAGCAGTTACGCGAGCAGCACCCTTCTT
>JAFYWH010000143.1 GCA_017558175.1 Bacteroidaceae bacterium | reverse complement strand
GACGAATGGCTTGGCATTCTGTGCGGTGATGCTTGTCAGGAAGCAACATAATAAGAGGGTTAAGAGGTGGAGTTTTTTCATGGGTGTTGTTTTTGAGGTTATTATTGACAGAATGTGGGTGTGTCGAAATGCGCATCTACTTCTTTTTAGGCACGGATTACACGGATTAACACGGTTTTTTGTGCGTGTTTACATGAATTTTTCCGTGAAATCCGTGTAATCCGTGCCTAAATTTATATTATGACACACCCACATGAGTTTGTAATTATTCTACAATCACTTCGTTACGGATAGGGTCATCGTAATACTCTTGAAGTCTCTTCAATTCGGCCTTCAATTCCTGAGTGATTTCTTCTGTACCCGGTTGGCCATAGATGTTGTTCATTTCAGAAGGGTCTTCCTGAAGGTCGAACAATTCCCAGCTATGGATATCATTGTAATAACGGATGAGCTTATAGCGTTCGTTACGCACACCGAAGTGACGGCATACAGAATGTTCTGCCGGATATTCATAGAAGTGGTAATACAGCGAGTTACGCCATTCTGGAACCTTTTCGCCCTTCAAAAGTGGCAAGAACGATTCGCCCTGCATTTCTTCCGGCTTTTCAATGCCTGCCAATTCAAGGAAAGTAGGAGCGTAGTCGATGTTCTGTACGAGTTCGGCTACATCACCCTTCTTGCCACCCGGCAAACGAACGAGCAACGGAGTGCGGAACGATTCTTCGTACATGAATCGCTTGTCGAACCAACCGTGTTCGCCCATGTAGAAGCCTTGGTCGGAAGTATAGACAATCATGGTGTTTTCCAACAGGCCCTTTTCTTCCAAATAGTCGAGTACACGACCGATGTTGCGGTCTACCGAAGTGATGACACGCAGATAGTCGCGCATGTATTGCTGGAACTTCCATTCGGCCAAAGCCTTTCCGCTCAATTTGTCTTTCTTGAACTTGGCAATGATTGGGTCGTAGTGTGCATCCCATGCTGCCTTTTGTGCCGGGTTCATTCGGCCTTCACCATACATTTGGCGTCCCCAGTCTTCGTACATACCGCTATGGATTTCGTTTTCCTTGTCGGCCATCTTCAGGTCGTATACAATTTCCATATCGTTGGCAATGTTCATCTTCTGCTTTTGGGCAGCCAGGCGTCCTTCATAATTGTCGTAGAAGTTTTCCGGAAGTGGGAAAGTCTTGTCGGCAAAGAGTTCGAGGTCGCAAGTATCTGGCATCCAGGTGCGGTGCGGAGCCTTGTGGTGCAGGAGCATGCAGAAAGGCTTGTTCTCGTCGCGCTGGTTTTCTATCCAGTCGATGGCCTTGTCGGTAATGATGTTGGTAGCATAGCCTTCTACTTGTGTGCGCTCGCCATTCATTTGGATGAAGGTCGGGTTATAGTAGTCGCCTTGTCCCGGAAGGATTTCCCAATGGTCGAAGCCTTGCGGATTGCTCACGAGGTGCCATTTACCGATCATGGCAGTCTGGTAACCGTTCTGTTGGAGAAGCTTCGGGAAGGTCAGCTGGTCGCCATTGAAGGTAGTGGCGTTGTTGATGAATCCGTTGGTATGGCTATGCTTGCCGGTGAGCATGCAGGCACGGCTCGGTCCGCTGATGGAATTGGCTACGAAGCTATTGGTAAAGCGTACGCCTTCATTGCCAATGCGGTCGATGTTCGGAGTGTGGATATAGCGTTGGTCATACGCACTGATGGTTTGGTACGAATGGTCATCACTCATGATGTAGATGATGTTCATCTTCTTGGCAGGTTCCGCTTCCTTGTTGGCCTTGCACGAAGAAAGGGAGGCAATGGCTGCCGCTCCGGTGAGGGAGTAAAGCAGGGTAGACGTTATTTTATTCATAAAAAAATAAAGTTGATATGTTTAATTACAAAGATAGTGTTATTTTTGTGAAAAAATAAAGTTAGCCATGGATTATCAACAAATACTGGAAAATATTTATCAGGCCATACAGCCGTATGCCAAGGAAGGAAAGCAGGCAGATTACATTCCTGCTTTGGCTAAAGTCGATCCCGATCAGTTTGGCATGTGTCTTCATACCATTTACGGGGAAGTGTACTCCATTGAGCAAGCCGATACCCGTTTCTCCATTCAGAGTATCTCTAAGGTGTTTGCATTGGCCATGTGCCTTTCGCTGAAGGGTGATGACCTGTGGAAGCGAGTGGGTAAGGAACCGTCGGGCACGGCCTTCAACTCGTTGGTGCAGTTGGAAGTGGAAAAGGGGATTCCTCGCAATCCGTTCATCAATGCCGGTGCCATTGTGATGGCGGACATTCTTTTGTCGCATCTGGAAAATCCGGAAGAAGAACTGCTGGCCTTTGTACGTGCCGTATCGGGTGATGACACAATCAGTTATAATGAAGAAGTGGCCATATCCGAACGCGAGAAGGGTTACCTGAATGCAGCTATCGCCAACTTGCTGAAGTATCACGGCTCCATTGAGAACGACATTGAGCGCGTGCTTCATTTCTATTTCCTGATGTGCTCTATCGAAATGAGCTGTAGAGAGTTGTCGAAGGCGTTCATGGCTTTTGCCAACCATCGCCGGAAGTTTAACTACGCAGGCATCAAGCTGACATCCTCGCAGGTGAAGCGCATGAATGCCATCATGCAGACATGTGGTTTCTACGATGAGGCCGGTGAGTTTTCTTACTTGGTGGGTCTGCCGGGAAAGAGTGGTGTAGGAGGTGGTATTGTGGCCATCTATCCGTTGCAATACTCCGTTGCGGTGTGGAGTCCTCGCTTGAACAGCAAGGGCAAT
>JAFYWH010000142.1 GCA_017558175.1 Bacteroidaceae bacterium | reverse complement strand
ATCATGGGACCTAACGGTTCGGGAAAGAGTACGCTTTCTTCGGTATTGGTAGGTCATCCGTCATTCGAAGTAACCAAGGGCTCGGTAACATTTGATGGTCAAGACTTATTGGATTTGAGTCCGGAAGACCGTAGTCACGTAGGCTTGTTCCTTTCGTTCCAGTATCCGGTAGAAATTCCGGGTGTGAGCATGGTGAATTTTATGCGTGCTGCCGTGAACGAAAAGCGCAAGTACGAAGGCAAGCCGGCTTTGACTGCCAGCGAATTTTTGAAGCTGATGCGTGAAAAGCGTGCCGTAGTAGAGTTGGACAACAAGTTGGCCAACCGTTCGGTGAACGAAGGCTTCAGTGGTGGTGAAAAGAAGCGTAACGAAATCTTCCAGATGGCGATGCTTGAACCGAAGCTCAGCATCCTCGATGAAACAGACTCTGGTTTGGATATCGATGCCTTGAGAATTGTAGCCGAAGGTGTCAACAAGTTGAAGACACCGGAAACAAGCTGTATCGTGATTACTCACTACCAACGCTTGTTGGATTACATCAAGCCGGATGTGGTACACGTACTCTACAAGGGTCGCATTGTCAAGACTGCCGGTCCTGAATTGGCGTTGGAGATTGAAAAACGCGGTTTCGATTGGATTAAGAAAGAATTGGGAGAATAATTCAATTTTTTAGACGCGGATTTAACGGATTAGGCGGGTTCTATGTTTAAGGATTTGAAGTTATCAGACAAGACAAGTGAAATCATTTCAGCTTTTTATGAGGTTTATAATGAGCTGGGATATGGTTTTATTGAAAATGTATATCAAAATGCTTTGTTCAAGGAATTGAAAAGTAGAGATATACCTTGTGTAGCACATCCTAAAATCACGGTATATTATAAAGAAGAACCGGTAGGTTATTATGAAGCTGATATCATCGCCTACGATTCAATTATATTGGAACTGAAGGCGGTAGGCCAATTGACGGAAGCACATGAAGTGCAATTGGTGAATTATTTGAAAGCAACAGATATAGAGGTAGGTCTTTTATTGAACTTTGGTCCAAAACTGGAATTTAAAAGAAGATTCTTTTCTAAGGAAGTTCGTGAATTATTGAAGAAGAAGGATAATCCGCTTCATCCGTTTAATCAGCGTCAGAAAAATGAAGAATTGAAATCATAAGAATATGAAAGTAGAACAACAATATATTGACCTCTTTTCTCAGTGCGAAGCCATGATCTGCCGGCACAGCACCGAGGTGATGAATGCGCCTCGTGCCCAAGCTTTTGCCGACTTTGAATCGTTGGGCTTCCCGACTCCGAAAGAGGAAAAATACAAATATACCGATGCGGCCAAGCTCTTTGCTCCCGACTATGGGTTGAACTTGAACCGCCTCGATATTCCGGTCAATCCGTACGAAGTATTCAAGTGCGATGTGCCGAATATGAGCACCGCCCTTTACTTCGTGGTGAACGATGCTTTCTATGGCAAGGCATTGCCGAAGACGCATCTGCCAGAAGGAGTGTTGCTCGGTAGCTTGAAGGACTTGGCTACGGAACATCCGGAGCTGGTCAAGAAGTATTATGGTAAGTTGGCCGATACATCGAAGGATGGCATTACGGCTTTCAATACCACTTTTGCACAAGACGGCTTCATGCTTTATGTGCCGAAGGGAGTGGTGGTGGATAAGCCTATCCAGTTGGTGAATATCCTTCGTGCTGATGTAGACTTCATGGTGAACCGTCGTGTACTCGTTGTGTTGGAAGACGGGGCACAGGCTCGTATGTTGGTTTGCGACCATGCTATGGACGATGTAAACTTCCTTTCTACGCAAGTGGTGGAAGTATTCGTAGGTGAGAATGCGGTGTTCGATTTCTACGAACTCGAAGAAACTCACAATAGCACGATTCGTTTCAGCAATATGTATGTACATCAGGAAGCAAGCAGCAATGTTTTGCTCAATGGCATGACTTTGCATAACGGTACCACTCGTAATACAACGGAAGTGACTTTGAACGGTCGTGGTGCAGAAATCAACCTCTGTGGTATGGCCATAGCCGACAAGAACGAACATGTGGATAACCATACGGTGATCGATCACAAGGCAAGCGATTGTACCAGCAACGAATTGTTCAAGTATGTACTCGATGACCAGTCGGTAGGTGCATTCTCGGGTTTGGTGTTGGTGCGTCCAGGCGCTCAGCGTACGGCTTCCCAGCAGACTAATCGCAACCTCTGTGCCACTCGTGAAGCCCGTATGTATACCCAGCCTCAGTTGGAAATCTATGCAGACGACGTGAAGTGTTCGCATGGTGCAACCGTAGGTCAGTTGGATGACAAGGCTTTGTTCTATATGCAGCAACGCGGTATCAGCTACAAGGAAGCCCGTTTGTTGTTGATGTTTGCTTTTGTGAACGAAGTAATCGATACCATCCGCATGGATGCCTTGAAGGACCGTTTGCACTTGTTGGTAGAGAAGCGTTTCCGTGGTGAGTTGAACAAGTGCCAGGGATGTGCTATTTGTAAATAAATAAAATCCTTATTGTCATTCAGACGACCATAGGGAGGAAGAATCTCGATAACATTCACTTGATGCTTTCGAGATTCTTCGCTTTGCTCTGAATGACATTTTAGATGATAGAATAATGTATAATATTGAACTAATCAGAGAAGATTTCCCTATCTTGAGCCGTGAAGTGTATGGCAAGCCATTGGTCTATCTGGATAATGGAGCTACGACACAGAAGCCTCGTTGTGTAGTGGAGGCCATCACCAACGAATACTACTCCGTGAATGCCAATGTGCATCGTGGAGTACACTTCCTTTCGCAACAGGCTACGGAACTTCACGAAGCTTCGCGTGAAACGGTGCGTCGATTCATCAATGCCCGTAGCACCAACGAAATCATCTTTACTCGCGGTACGACTGAAAGCATCAACCTTTTGGCTTCTTCGTTTGCCGAAAGTCAGATGCAGGCGGGCGATGAAGTGATTGTCTCTACCATGGAGCATCATAGCGACATCGTGCCTTGGCAATTGCAGGCTGCTAAGCGAGGCATTGTCATCAAGGTCATTCCGATGAACGATAAGGGTGAACTCTTGCAGGATGCCTACAAACAGCTCTTCTCGGAAAAGACCAAGTTGGTTTGTGTGATGCATGTCAGCAATGTGCTTGGTACGGTCAACCCGGTGAAGGAAATGATTGCTGAGGCTCATGCTCACGGAGTACCTGTGTTGGTAGATGGAGCGCAGAGCGTGCCTCACATGAAGGTGGATGTGCAAGACCTCGATGCCGACTTCTTCGCATTCAGTGGGCACAAGGTCTATGGGCCGACCGGTGTAGGTGTGCTTTATGGCAAGGAAGAATGGCTCGACAAGTTGCCTCCGTATCAAGGTGGGGGCGAGATGATTCAGAGCGTATCGTTCGAGAAGACCACGTTCAACGAACTTCCATTCAAGTTTGAAGCTGGTACACCGGATTATATTGGCACTACCGCTTTGGCAAAGGCGCTTGACTATGTTACGGCTATCGGCATGGATCAGATTGCAGCTCACGAGCATGAGTTGACTCAATACGCCATGCAGCGCTTGAAGCAAATAGAAGGCATGCGTATCTTCGGTGAAGCGGAGCATAAGAGCAGTGTGATTTCGTTTTTGGTGGGCAATATCCATCACCTCGATATGGGAACCTTGCTCGACCGCTTGGGCATCGCAGTCCGTACCGGACACCATTGCGCTCAGCCATTGATGCAACGCCTCGGCATTGAAGGAACGGTTCGTGCTTCCTTCGGCCTTTATAATACAAAAGAAGAAATCGATATTCTGGCTGCCGGCATAGAACGCGTTAGCCGGATGTTTTGAAACGCCTAATTGTTTTAGTCAAAACGCCTTGATGTTTTCATTCAAACATCAAGGCGTTTTCTTTTGAATGCCTAAGCGTTTTTAAAAAGCCTCGAATTGCCTGATCTAAATCGAACAAAAGAATGTAACCAAAAACGGAACGCTGAAGTCCACTACAAAGCCGTGGAAGATGGAAACGATGACATATTTTTGTCCGGCCGTCTGTGTGATGATGGGCAAAGTCGTATCCATCGTAGTAGCACCGCCCGAAGAGATAGGGGCAAGATTGCCGAACCAACGGACCATAAGCGGAGCGCATAGCAAAGTGAGAATCTCACGGGCGATGTTCGATAGCAAAGCAACTGTGCCCAATTCAGCTCCCTTGTATTCGGTGATGAAGATGCTCGATAGCGAGTAGTATCCGAAGCCTGAACCTACCGCCATACATTCCGGAATGGTACGATGGGGGAGAACCAGACTAATCAGCAAGGTTGCCGACAGAGTGCCCAAGATGGTACCAACGGGGAGCAACATCAGTCGGGGATTGAGCGCACGGAAGTTCTGGACTGTCTGCGGGTCATGACCGATGCTGAGTCCCACGCTGAACATCAATCCGCAAAGTGCATAGAAACTCAAGTCGCCCGAAAGCCATTCGGATGGAATCCAGTTCAGTACCCCACATAAAACTCCCAAGGCAAAGAAACCTACGATAATCAGACTGCCTTTCATGCCTTTTCCTCCTTTCTGCGGTTCACGTGTTTCCATAATGCCCAAGCAGCCAAGCAGCTGCCCAATACGCAAACGATGGCAATGAGGAAGGCCTCCAGGCCAAGCGTGGGTAGGCTGCGGATAATCTGTTCGTTGTGTCCTACTTCGATGCCCAATAAAAACAGCAATAGCCATATCAGTGCGGTGATGACTTTTCCAATCCAAGACAAGGAGTTTCGGCGCAACAAGTAGCCGATTCCTATCCCTGTAAACATAATTCCGATAACTGTAAACATAAAATGTATCTTTTGAGCCGGCAAAGGTACATCTTTTGCCCGAAATCCCTTATCTTTGTTGAAAATTAAATAAAGAATATGTTATTACCTTATTTAAACAAAGATGTGATAGAAGCCGGATGCGATGAGGCTGGACGTGGATGTCTGGCCGGAGCGGTCTATGCGGCAGCAGTCATTCTTCCTCCCGATTTTCAGAATGAGTTGCTGAACGACTCGAAACAGCTCACTGAGCATCAGCGCTATCTGTTGCGTGAGGTCATCGAACGCGAGGCGGTGGCTTGGGCTGTGGGTGTGGTCACTCCCGAAGAGATAGACAAGATAAACATCCTGAATGCATCGTTCTTGGCCATGCATCGGGCGGTGGACCAACTGAAGGTGCGTCCCGAGCATCTGCTGATAGACGGAAACCGTTTCAAGAAGTATCAGGACTTGCCACATACCACGGTGGTGAAGGGCGATGGCAAATACCTTTCCATTGCTGCTGCATCCATCTTGGCTAAGACCTATCGTGACGACTACATGAATGCCTTGCATCAGGAATATCCGTTCTACGATTGGCACAAGAACAAGGGCTATCCCACCAAGAAGCATCGGGCGGCTATCCGCGAACGGGGAACAACTCCCTACCATCGCATGACGTTCAATCTGTTGGGCGAAGACCCTCAACTAAGTTTGGACTTCCAATAAAATCATAAATCAAGAATCATAAACCATTAATAAAAAAATCTTATGCGTAAAAAAGCAATGAGTTTCTTTTTAGGCTGTCTGGCATTGCCTCTCATGGCCCAAGTAGCTCCGCTCGAAGGATTCTACTATGGCTCGATGCCTGCTCCTACGGGGTGGGAATGGCAAAGCGTGGACTCGTTGGCCTTCAACAAGGAGCAACCGCATGCGTGGTTCTTCTCGTTCGAGAGTGTGGAACAAGCTCGAAAGGTATTGCCGGAGCATAGTGCTTACTGGCAGACTTTGGATGGCGAATGGGCCTTCCATTGGGCACCCAATCCGGATGAACGTCCGAAGAATTTCTATGAAGCATCGTACGATGTAAGCGGTTGGGACAAGGTGCAGGTTCCAATGAACTGGAACATTTATGGTGTTCAGAAAGACGGCAGTCAGAAGTATGGTACACCGATTTACTCTAACCAGCGCGTCATTTTCTACCACGAACGAAAAGTGAATGACTGGCAGAAGGGTGTAATGCGTGAACCTTCAAAGGATTGGCCTACCTATAACCATCGTAACGAAGTGGGTTCCTATCGTCGTACTTTTACCGTCCCTGCCGATTGGGCGAACCGTAAAGTATATATCAACTTCGATGGGGTAGACTCATTCTTCTATCTTTACATCAACGGCAAGTACGTAGGCTTCTCGAAGAACTCCCGTAACTTGGCTCAGTTCGATATTACTCCTTACTTGGTGGAAGGCGAGAACATTGTAGCAGCCGAAGTTTACAGAAATAGCGATGCATCGTTCTTGGAATCGCAGGACATGATGCGTTTGCCGGGTATCTTCCGTAGCGT
>JAFYWH010000017.1 GCA_017558175.1 Bacteroidaceae bacterium | reverse complement strand
TATACGAACGGACCTTGAAGCGGTATGGACGGGACTCGAACCCGCGACCCCCTGCGTGACAGGCAGGTATTCTAACCAACTGAACTACCACACCGTTTTTCATAGAGCTTGCTTCCTTTCCGAAAGCGAGTGCAAAGATAGAGCGTTTTTTTGAATCTGCAAAACATTCCAAGAAAAAAATGCATTGATTCTTGAAAATTCCTTTGTTTTCCCTATTTTTGTACTCCGTAAGTCATATATAATAAGGATATGTATCAAAAGATAAGAGGAATTGTGCTCCATATGCTGAAGTATAACGATACTTCGAACATTGTGGATATCTATACGGAGCAAAGTGGACGTGCATCTTTTTTGCTCAAATTACCCCGTTCTCATAAAAGTGGGGTGCGGAATGTGCTTTTCCAGCCTTTGGCTATGGTGGAGCTGGAGGTCGATGTCCGTCCTACGAGCAATCTTCACCGGATCCGCGAGGCCAAATCGTTCTGTCCCTTCGTTTCCTTACCTTATAATCCTTATAAGTCGTCCATTGCCATGTTCTTGGCCGAGTTTCTTTATCGGGCTTTGAAGGAAGAGGCACCCAATGAGGCATTGTTTGCTTATTTGCAACACTCCATCCGTTGGTTGGACGAGTGTGGGGAACGCTCTTTCGCCAATTTCCATTTGGTATTCCTCATGCGCCTTTCCCGCTTTCTTGGTCTGTATCCTAACGTGGACGATTATACTTCCGATTGTTATTTCGATATGCTCAATGCATGTTTCACTCCTTTGTTGCCCAAGAGCGGATCTTTCTTGAAGCCCGATGAGGCTGCCCGTATCCGTTTGCTGCTCCGTATGAATTACGAAACCATGCACTTGTTCGGTATGAGTCGTGTGGAGCGTAACCGATGCCTGATGGTCATCAATGATTATTATCGCCTCCATATACCGGATTTCCCGATATTGAAATCCTTGGATGTATTGAAGGAGTTGTTCGATTGAGGCTATATCAGAAACGCCTCAATAGCTTCCTCAATTTCTTTGCCGATTTGTTATAACCAAAACGCCTTGGCGTTTTACCTTAAACGCTTTGACGTTTTGATCGAAACGCTTAGGCGTTTTCATTAAGACATAAAAAAGGGAGGAAATTGGTGGTTTCCTCCCTTTCATCGGATATCTCATTTCGTGAGTGGTAAATCTTATCCCAAAAGTTCCTTTACTTTAGCCGAGATGGCACGACCTTCGGCCAAGCCTGCCAATTTCTTGGTAGCGGTACCCATCACCTTACCCATGTCCTTCGGACCTTCGGCACCTACTTCGGCGATGATTGCCTTCAAGGCAGCTTCCAATTCTTCTGCGCTCATCTGCTTCGGAAGGTAAGTTTCGATTACGGCTACCTGTGCCAATTCTGCTTCTGCCAAGTCGGCACGGCCTTGTTCGGTATAGAGAGCAGCCGAGTCCTTGCCTTGCTTCACGAGCTTCTGCATGATCTTCATAGCTGCATCGTCTGTCAATGTATCGTTGGCACCCGGAGCAGTCTTTGCTTCGAGGAATACCTTCTTGATGTTGCGCAAAGTTTCCAAACGAACTTTGTCTTTTGCCTTCATGGCTTCTTTGATATCGTTGCTGATGCGGTCAAACATTTCCATATTCTTATGTTATTTAAAAGTGAATTACATTGTCTTCTTCATTGTTGGCATGGTCGGGTTGGTCAAATCCATTGTCGTTCGACATGCGAGTTTGAAGGCTGTCCAACATATCCTTTGAACGCTGGTAAGTCGGAATAGTTTCCACCATGCTGATGATATTGTCGTTATCCAAATCTTCCGGATTGAAAAGGTAGATGTTGCGACGTGGCTTGCGACGGATCTTCGACTTGCTGTCCTTTTCGTAGAACTTCTCACGACGGATACGCTTTTCTTCTTCCTTTTCTTCCAATTCGGCCAAACGTTGTTCTTCCTCGATGGTACGCTTCTTCATGCGGTCGTCCATTTCCTTCATGTGAATGTCCTGTACACCGAAGCCGGTTGCCAAAAGAGTAATCTTTACACGTTCGCCCAATGAATCGTCGATGGCCATACCGAATTTGGTTTCGAAGTCGCTATTGAACTTGTTCATGAATTCGCGTACTTCTTCCATTTCGTTCATCATCAATTCATGCTTGCTGCTGTATGTAATATTGAGCAATACCTTCTGCGAACGGAAAATATCGTTGTTGTTCAGCAATGGCGAGTGTTGTGCCTCGTTGATAGCTGTAGTTACACGGTTTTCTCCTTCGCCGAAGCCGGTACTCATGATAGCCACACCACCATCCTTCAATACGGTCTTCACATCGTTGAAATCGAGGTTGATGATACCGCGCATCGTAATGATTTCGGCAATACTCTTGGCTGCTACAAGGAGTGTATCGTTGGCCTTGGCAAAGGCGCTGATAACCGAGAGGTCAGGGTAGATTTCGCCCAACTTTTCGTTGTTGATAACGAGAAGAGCATCAACGTTCTTGCTGATTTCTTCCACGCCGTCCAATGCCTGGTCAATCTTCTTGTGGCCTTCCCAACGGAATGGGATGGTAACGATACCCACGGTGAGGATGTCCATGTCCTTGGCTACTTTGGCAATGAGCGGAGCTGCACCTGTACCTGTACCACCACCCATACCAGCGGTAATGAATACCATCTTGGTGCCATCGTTCAGCATGTTCTGGATTTCGGCCAAACTTTCTTCGGTCGCTTCGCGGGCCTTCTGAGGGCGGTTTCCTGCACCCAATCCTTCATGACCGAGCTGTACCTTGACAGGAACCGGTGATTCTTCCAATGCCTTACAGTCAGTATTACAAACCACGAATGCTACATCGTGGATACCTTCCTTATACATGTGGTTCACTGCATTTCCGCCACCACCACCTACACCAATCACCTTGATGATGCAAGAGGTTGCCGATGATGGGAAATCGAACGGCATTATATTGTTTTCTTCTGACATATCTATCTTATTTTATCAGTTGATGCATTCGGGTTAATTGTTCTCGTCAAGGATGTTGTTGATCCAGTTGCCGATTCGGCTGGCAAGGCTGTTCTTATTCTTCAACTCATCGATTTCGTTCTTGATGGTCTTGATAGCCTCTGCCTTCTCGGCAATGTTCATGGAAGCTGCTTTCTTGAGTTTCTTCAAGGCATCGCTGTACTTTTCATTGTTCTTCAAGCGTACGGCTTCTTGAATCAACTCTTCGCAATCGGCTTTCTTTTGCTTTTCAGCTTCTTCGGCAGCCTTTTGTGCTTCGGCTGCAGCTTTCATCGCTTCTTTCTCAGCCTTTTGTTGAGCCAAGATAGCTTCCTTTTCTTGCTGACGCTTGCGTTCTTCCTCTTCCTTCTCTGCCTGGATAAAGATATCCTGTTCAATGGCTTGCGTATTGACCGGTCGCTTTACCGGTTCTACCTTCGGTTGTTCCGGCATAATCAAGCAGCAGTTTTCCTTTCCGGCTGCAAGAAGTGCAATCAAAGTGTTGTTCGATCCGTCCTTCTTGATTTCCAAGCCCTTCAATGTGATGTGTGTATCCTTAGCCACACGGAGCTTTTCCATCTTGGTACGCTTGATGAAGGCTTCTTCCATGTTCATCATGTTGGTAGCTCCACCGGTAATGATGGCTCCGGCCAACAACTTGTTCTCATAGCCAGAAATGGCAATCTGATGAGCCACGTTGTCCAAGATTTCGTTGAGGCGTGCTTCGACAATGTCTTCCAGCAAGATAGCGTTGATAGAGCAACGGCCATCTAAGTTGTATGTCTTGTTTTCGTCTTCGTTTTCCTTTGGCTCGATGTAAGCCTGAGCAAATCTCAACTTCAAGGCTTCTGCATCTTCCTCCTCAATCTGCTGGCTACAGATGTCACGAGTGATATTGTTACCGCCCAAAGGAATCACCGCCAAATGACGGAGAATGTTGTTCTTATACACCGATACGGTGGTTGTATCTGCACCAAAATCTACCAATACACATCCCGAACGCTTTTCGCTGCTGGTCAGTACGGCATCAGCCAAAGCGAGAGGAGCAATGAGGTCTTCT
>JAFYWH010000141.1 GCA_017558175.1 Bacteroidaceae bacterium | reverse complement strand
TCGAACACTGAACGGAAAGCCTGGAGTTTGCCGCCCTTCTCAAAGTTTGGCTTTATCTTATCAAGATAATTTCTTAACGCTTTCATTTAATTCTTTATTTTAAATAATTAGCACATTTCCTTACGAAGCATGTCGAGACCTTGGCGAACGATGCGTTGCAATTCCAACTTAGAAGAGCAAACGAATTCAGCCACCGCGAAGTCTTCAGGAGCCACTTCGTAGATACCAAGTGCTTCCATACGGTCGATGTCGCCGGCAATGATAGCCTTCACCAAATATTCTGGGTAGATGTCCATAGGGAATACCTTGTCGTATTCGCCAGACATAATCATGTGACGTTCACCACCCTTGATACGAGCGTCGAGCGCGTATTCCTTCTTACCGCACAACCAGCTGAAGTAGCTGCGGCTAGTAGAGAATTGGTTGGTACGTGGCATGATGAAGCCCAAGAATTCGTGGTTATCAGCACCTTCAGGGATAACTGTCAAGCTAGTAGCATGAGCAGCCAAGAAACCTTCAGCACAAGTTTGCTTACCTGTGAGTGGGTTACCGTTGATGTAACGAACTGGTTCGTTGTTGTTTACACGGCCTTCGAATACGTTCTTCAACTGAGCACCTACAGTCAACTTAGTGTAAGCCGGAGCCTTAACTTCAGAACCTGCCAAAGCGATAGTACGTGTGAAGTCTACATGACCGTTGTTGAACAAGCGACCGATGAAGATTACTTCTTCTGCGCCCAATGTCCAAACTACTTCGCCCTTGTTGATTGGGTCGATGTTGTTGATCTGTACACCTACGTTACCAGCTGGGTTAGCACCTTCGAATGCAGTTACAGTCACGTTCTTGGCACCAGTCAAAGCAGGGTTCTTCTGGCATACGCAAATACCCAAATGAGTCTTTGCAATCTTAGCCAAAGCGTCCAAACCTGTCTGGAAATCCTTTTCCTGACCATTCAACACATATTCGAAGTTAGCAGCCAACGGGTTGCTATCGAATGCAGATACGAAGATTGCCTTTGGAGTAGCATCAGGGTTGGCAGTCACAGCATATGGACGCTCAACGATGAATGCAAAAAGACCTGCTTCCAACAAAGCTGCCTTCACTTCGGCACCGCTCATCTTGGAAACGTCCTTCTTACCAAATTCTACGTACTCTTGTGCCTTAGCAGCCGCTACGGTAATGCTGAGGACTTTACGACGTTCGCCTCTCGTAACAGCAGTAACTGTACCGCTCACTGGAGAAACGAACTTAACTTCAGGATGGTTCTTGTCTACGAACAAGGCATCCCCTGCCTTAACATTTTCCTGTTCCTTCACAACTACTTTTGGAGTAACGCCATGAAAATCGTCGGGCACAATTGCGTATGTGTCCGGCGCATTCACAGTGAAAATCTCCTGAGCAGCTTTGCCTTTCAGGTTGATGTTCAGGCCTTTGTGTAATTTTATCACATTTGCCATATTGAATGTTTATAAATGGTTGTAAAATTTAGAGGCAAATTTAGATAAAAAAAATGTGAAAAAAGAATGTTTGGAGGCTTAATTATCGAAAAAAACAATAATTGTTTGAACAAAAAAACGTGGCGATGTTTTGCTCGAAACACCGCCACGTTTGTATCTAAACGCTTTTATGCTTAATTTTCCTCATCTTCAGTCTTCTTGCACTTGCGGACAATGGAATATCCGGTAGCTGCTACAAGGATACTCATCAATGGGCTGATGAGGTTGAAGAAGCAATACGGGAAGTATACCATGGTTGGTACATTCAGGATGGTAGCTTGTGTCATACCGCAAGTGTTCCAAGGAATCAACGGTGATGTTACAGTTACGGCATCTTCGGTGGTGCGACCCAAAAGTCGGCCTTCGTATCCGTTTTCATCGTAGATGTCGCGGAACATGTTTCCTGTCAGGATGATGGAAATGTATTGGTCGGCCGTACAAATGTTGAGGAACAAGCCGGATGCAACGGTAGAAGACACCATGCTGACACGAGTCTTGACCAACTTGGTAAACACCTTGGTGATACTTTCCAACATACCTCCGGCAGTCATGGCTCCACCAAAACACATGGCACAGATAATCAACCAGATGGTATCCATCATGCCCGACATGCCTCGAGTGGCGATCAATTCGTTGATTTGCTCGTTTCCGGCATCCAAACTAGTGCTTGTAAAGAGGATAGTCATGGCACCCTTAATCATGGTCAATACGTTGCTTCCTGCATCACCGGCAATTTCCGCCAACAAATCCGGTTGGAAGAGAACGGCAAAAACAACAGCCAATGCTGTGGAAATGAACAATGTAATCAGTGAAGGTACCTTCTTGACGATCATGACAGCTGTAGCCATTGGAACAAGCATCAACCATCCTGAGATATGGAATTTACTACCCAATGCTTGGGTGAACTCTGCGATGTGGCCAGTATCTGCTACTTCGTGCGACAAACCTGCTACCGTGAAGATAACGAGGGTGATAATCAGCGATGGAATCGTGGTATATAGCAAATATTGGATGTGCGAGAAGATAGGACTTCCCGTTACCGATGCAGCTAAAACGGTAGTATCAGAGAGCGGAGAAACCTTGTCGCCGAAGTAAGCCCCCGAGATGATGGCGCCTGCAATCCATCCAGGTTCAAATCCTTGCGCTTCGCCAATACCCATCAAAGCGATACCGATGGTAGCAATGGTAGTCCACGAGCTACCTGTCATAACCGATACGATACAGCATATCAAGCAGGTAGACACCAAGAAGAAGCTTGGGTGAATAATCTGTATACCATAATAGATTAAGGTTGGCACTACTCCACTGACCATCCAAGCACCCGACAAGGCACCGATAATCAACAGAATAATCAAAGCTGTAGCTACACCAGAAATGTTGTTCGTGATTGCTTTCTCAAAATGTTTCCATTTGCGTTGGAATCCAGCCATACCGATGAGTACGCAAACTCCTGTAGCTGCCAACAGACATACTTGGCTTCCTCCTCCCAATGCATCGCTACCAAAAAGGTGGATGGTAACGGCCAGCATGGCCACCAATACGGCAATAGGTAATAGGGAAAGAAGCGGTGAAGGTAATTTTCTTTCTTTCATTGTTTCTCTTAAAAATTTCGGATTGCAAATTTCGGTATATTTTTTCAATTTAGAAAGCCAAAACATGTTATTTGGCATATTTTTTATGTTTATGCAGAATTTCTCTTTTACTTATGCAGTTTATATGCTGTTTTGACGGGTTTTTCCGATGAAAAGGATGAAAATTGTATTTCAAAAATGGTGTAGATTTCGTACGATATTTGTACTTTTGCATAATTATGGTTCTAAGTAGACGAATGAAATATATAGTACGCATTTTGGTATGGGGGCTTTTGGCTCTCCAACTAAGTGTATTGGTGCTCCTGAACATTCCATCTGTTCAAGAGAAATTGGCGTCTACAGTCTCCACGGAGTTGAAAAAGCTACTCAATACCGAGGTTTCCGTCGGTCAAATCAGAGTAGGATTATTCAATCGATTGCACATTGAGGATGTCCAATTGGACGACCTTAATGGCGAGGATATGCTGAATGTTCGTCGTCTTTCGGCACGATTTGAACTTGCACCATTATTGAAAGGCAAGATTGTCATCAATAGTGTTCAGTTGATTGGTTTCGATATCCAGTTACGAAAGGAAAATCCGGAGGCTATTCCTAATTTCCAGTTCGTGTTGGATGCTTTTGCTTCGAAAGACACCTTGAAAGAGCCGATGAATCTGGATTTGCGTATCAATTCCGTATTGATCAATCGCGGGCGAGTGTCATTCGACGTCCTCTCTGAACCCGAAACACCAGGTAAATTCAATGCTTCTCACTTGGGAGTGCAGGATTTGTCGGCTTCCATCTCCTTGAAAGCACTCCGAAACGATACCGTTCATGCTATGATTCGCCGATTTGCCTTTACGGAAAAGTCGGGTATGAGAGTCAATAAGTTGGGAATGAAGCTTCTTGCGAATAATAACCATCTGAATTTGAGTAATCTACAGCTTAAGCTTGAAAATACTACTTTAACGATGGATAGCTTGGCTATCCGTTATGATAGTCTCCAGCATATCACTCGAATGAGCGATGATGTATTTTTCCAAGGTCATCTGAAGGGAAATGTAGTGTTGAAAGACTTGGCTCCGATGGTTCCTGTGTTTAAGGATGTGACTCGTTCTCTCGATTTGGAAATGACATTCCATGGTCAAGGAAATGATGTGAACGTACCTCTCCTCTCCCTAACCGATGACAAGCATGTGAATGTGAAAGGTCATGTGAATGTTATCGATTGGAATGCCAAGCAGGACATGTATGTTGATGCCAATCTCTCGAATCTTTCGGTTACGAAACCGGGCATACAATATTATATGAATGCACTTACCGGTTCGGTGCCATCCATTCTCCAGCGATTGGAATACATTCAGTTCAAGGGAGGAGTAGATGGATACATGCGCAATTTGCTTACCGATGGTGTGCTTAAGACAGCTGTAGGAACCGTGAATGCCAATCTCTTGATTTCTTCGGATAAGGATCTCAAGCGTACTTTCTCGGGTAAGGTATTTAGTCAGGATTTGAATTTGTGCCAATTGTTGGGTGACAAGAAATTCGGATTGGTAGACTTCAATATCGAGGTAGAAGGCTTCAATTATCGCAATGAATATCCGGAGTCATATATAAAAGGTATAGTATCGTCGTTCGATTTTAGCGATTATCGTTATGAAAACATCACATTGGATGGTATGTATAAGGATGGTGGCTTCAATGGCCATTTGGCTTTGGACGATGAAAATGGAGCGATACAGATAGATGGTGCCTTCAATATGGCCCAACGAATTTCTGACTTTAATCTTCAGGCATCGGTCAAGAATTTCCGTCCTCATGCTTTGAACCTTTCGGAAAAATATGAAGATACGGATATTTCCTTGAACCTCATGGCTGACTTTAGTGGTAGCTCCATCGATGATGTGAATGGAGTGCTTCGTTTGGATAGTCTTGTCATGAATACTTCCGGTGAACAGAACTACTATTTGAATAACTTGACGATCAGTGCCGGTCAAGTATCTGGTGAGAAGGAAATTCAGATATTGTCACCTTTCATGACAGCTGTGGTACGTGGGGACTATACCTACGAAACCATTCCGGCCAGTATCTTGAAGATTGCCCAACAATACATTCCATCGCTCATTTCTACTAAGAACCAGAAGAGAAAGCTTGCCAACAACTTCAGATTCGATGTACAATTGAACGATGCCAGCTTCTTCAATAAGTTGTTCTATGTTCCGTTGGAAGTACACATGCCTCTTTCATTGCGAGGTTTTGTGAACGATAAGGATGGTCTTTTGCGAATGGAAGGCCACTTCCCTAACCTTACTTATAATGGCACTCGCTACGAATCGGCAACCTTGGTTTGCGAGAATCCGTCCAATATCATGGATTGCAGATTACGTGGTAGCATGTTGCTGAATAGTGGTGCAATGTTGACTCTCTCCGTAGATGCCGAAGCTCAAGAAGACAATTTGAAAACAGTTCTCAATTGGGGTAACAATACGGATGTAACTTATGGAGGTAAGATATCTGCAATTACCCGTTTCCATAAGACCAAAGGCAAGAAGCCGATTCTTCAAGCTGATATTGATATATTGCCTACCGAAGTGGTGTTGAACGATACAATCTGGAATATCCGTTCATCTCATGTAGCACTCGATTCGGGTAGAGTGTTTATCGATAACTTCTTGTTCGAACGTCCGGGCCAATATCTCCGTGTAGATGGAAAGCTCACTAAGGACGAAAAGGATTCATGTATCGTCGATTTGAAGGATATCGATGTGCAATATGTATTGGATATCGTAAAGTTCGATGCTGTTCAGTTTGGTGGTTTGGCTACTGGTAGAGTTTCCTTGAAGAACATTTTCAATAAACCGGATATGAAGACCCGACTGAATGTACATCGGTTTGCGATGAACAAGGGTTTGTTGGGCGAAGCTGATATCACCGGCAAGTGGGACAATGACTTGCCAGGTATCCGATTGTATGCGGATATTAAGGAAGAGCAGTTGGCGAGAACCCAAGTCACCGGATTTGTCTCTCCTAAGTTGAAGGGTTTGGACTTACACATTCAAGCCGATAGCACCAGATTGGATTTGTTGGCTCCGTATCTGCAAGGTATTTTCAGTGAATTCGATGCCCGTGTGAAAGGTATGGTTCGTTTGCATGGCGGATTCAAGACCCTCGATTTCGAAGGTGGTGTCCGTGCAAATGTCGATACAAAGGTCGATGTTCTGAATACTTATTTCCGATTGCGCAATGATTCGGTATACATCAAGCATGGCGAATTCATGATTAAGGACGCTCGTATCTTCGACCGTGAAGGAAACACAGGGTTCATCAGTGGTGCCTTGCGCCATAAACACCTCAAGAACTTGACATACGATTTCGATATCAAGAGTAATAATCTCTTGATGTATAACACTACCGATCCGGGTGATATGCTTTTCTATGGCAAGGTATATGGTTCGGGAGATGTGAAGTTGAATGGTGGAAACAATGCCATGAACATCGATGCGAATGTAACTACCGGTAGCAACACTACCTTTACTTATATTACTGGTTTGACTACAGAAGCAACCAATAACCAGTTCATCACGTTTACGGACAAGACTCCGAAGCGTTTGCAAGATAGTATCCGTACGGAATTCTATCATTTTGCCGATGCCAGAAAGCAACAGGAAGACGATGGCCCTCCAATGGATTTGCGTATCAATATGCTTATTGATGCAACTCCAGATGCTACCATGAAGGTGGTGATGGACCCGGTAGCAGGTGACAATATCTCGGCTCGAGGTCGTGGTAACTTTCAGGTGTCCTACTATAACAAGGGTGATTTCCTGATGTTCGGTAACTATAATGTCAACGAAGGTATGTACAAGCTTAGCATGAAGGAAATTGTCCGAAAGGATTTCTTGCTTCAGTCTGGTAGTAGCGTTACGTTTACAGGTGACCCTTATCAAGCTAACTTGGATGTACAGGCGGTTTATACGGTTAATTCAGTCTCGCTTAGCGACCTTTCTACCGATGCATCCTTAACTCAGAGTACGGTGAAGGTAAATTGCTTGATGAACCTGACAGGAAGCTTGGCGAACCCTACCATCAAGTTCGATTTGGATCTCCCATCGGTGAGCGAAGAAGACCGTGAATTGGTGCGTAGTGCTACCAGCACCGAAGAACAGATGAATACCCAAATCATTTATCTCTTGGGTATCGGTAAGTTCTATGCATACGATTATGCCGAGAATTCCAATCGTTCTTCAAGTGCTACCAGCTCTTTGGCCTTCAGTACCCTATCGGGTCAGTTGAACAACATGCTCTCGCAAGCTATGGAGAACAAGAATTGGAACATTGGCGCCAACTTTAGTACCGGTCAGGAAGGTTGGAGCGATGTGGAAGCAGAAGCTATCCTTTCGGGTCGCTTGTTGAACAATCGCTTGTTGATTAATGGTAACTTCGGTTATCGTGAAAATGTGATGGCCAATACCAATTTTGTGGGCGATTTTGAAGCCGTTTGGTTATTGACCAAGAATGGCGAATTCCGCCTGCGTGGCTATAATCAGACCAATGACCGATACTTTACCAAGTCTACCCTCACTACGCAAGGTATAGGTTTTATCTACAAGAAAGACTTCGACAAGTGGACAGACCTCTTCCAATGGGTGATGAGAAAGCAATATCAAAAGAAAGATAAATAAGGCTGGTACCTTGAACAACCCTTCTTCAATAGTCGTTTAGGCATTAATTTTAGAACAAACAATTGATTAACTAAACGCTATTGATTATGAAAAAGGTTTTATTTCTCACGACATTTTTGTTGGTTTGCCTTACGGTGACCACCTTTGCCCAAACCAGTAAGGAAGCACGTGCAGCCCGACGCGAAGCCTTGAAGAAGGAACGCCAGGAGCGAAAGGCTTTGGAGGCCCAGCAAGATACGGTGGCCTATCTGAAGGCCGTAGAGGCATTGAAAACTGGTTCTTTTGTCCTGGAAGCGGACTTTGTTACTTTCCCTAATGGTATAACCCGCTATGTTTCCAGCAATACCAACTATATTCAGGTAGACAATGGAGAAGGCATCGTTCAGACTGCTTTTACAAACTTTTCATACAGCCCGGGTCCAAATGGATTGGGTGGTGTAACCGTAGAGGGCAATATCTCGGGATTGCAGATGAAGTCCGATAAGGATGGCAATTATTATTATAGCTATACCATTCAGGGGATGGCCATCTCGGCTACGATATTCATCACTTTGACCGGAGGAACCAATCAGGCCAATGTAAGCATCAGTCCGAATTTCAATGGTAACAACATGACGATGACCGGACGCCTGCTCCCACTCGACGAGAGTGATGTATTCCAGGGAACCACTTGGTAGACCGGAAAGAAAAAGAGAATGAAGCATATTCGTAATGTTTCATTCTCTTTCGTTTTTATTGCATTTCCTCTATCAGCTTCTTGATTTTCTTGAGCAAGCGGATGCTTCCTTGCATCTTGGGATTCTCGTAGCAGATGTAGGCTTGGTCGAAAAGCATGCTGATGGTTTCCGGCAGATCGGGCGTAAAGGCACTGCTATCTATCTGCATAGTTGCGGGCACCTTGTCCCGATTGGTTTCAAACCAGTCTCTCAATTCATCTATTTCTTCTATGGTATGTGTACGTTTCTTTTCCATGTCGTTTATATTATTATTGGTTAGAAAGGATAGCCTACTGCAAAGTGGAATACAAAGTCCCGGTCGAATCTCGGACTGAGAATAGGATACTGGTCCTTGCCCGTCTTCATTGGGTTCACGGCTTTCATACCCCCGTCGAAACGGATAATGAGGTAATCCAAGTCGAAGCGGATACCCAATCCGTATGCCATGGCCAATTGCTTGTAGAACCGGTTGAATCGGAAGGTACCCTCCTCCTGCCCTTCGTATTCGTGGATGTTCCAGATGTTACCGGCATCGATGAAGGCCGCTCCATTGAACTTCCAGAACAAGTGGGTGCGATATTCCAGGTTGATGTCCAGCTTGATGTCTCCCGTATGGTTGATGTAGTTCATGTTTCCGTCCTTGCCCTGATAGCTACCCGGACCCAATGAACGAACGGACCAACCTCTCACACTATTCGGACCACCCGAGAAATAGCGCTTTTCGAAAGGAAGCACTTGCGAGTTTCCATACGGATAGGCAACGCCCATGCCCACATGGAATACCAATGAGTTGCGCTCGTCGATGTTCCAGTTCTTGGCAAAATCGAAGTCGCCCTTCACGTATTGGGCAAACGGGATGTTGGCAATCTCGTATCCATTGTCAGCCTTGGGAGTGGCATGTAGCGCCTTGGAGGCCACATATAGCAGATTACCTGCTTCTTCCAGATTCACACGGATGGAGAATGGATTTCGCTTGGCTCCCAAGCCACGGGTACGATCGTTGGCACTATTATATGTATAGGTATATCCGGTGCGAACGATGAGCTGGTCTTCGTAACTCTTGATCAAAATCGAATTACGGTCCGTGAGGTTCTCCAAGTAGCTCTTGAAATTGTCCGATTTCCAAGGCACATAGATGTAGTTCACATCCAGCAGATCGTAACGATGTTGGGAATTCTTGTTGTCTACCCAACGATAACCCCACGAAGCCGATGCCAAGGTACGGGTAAACTCCGGACGCTTCTGCGAGTTGAACTTCATCCCCACCTCCGATGTGGCACGAATCTTGCGCTTGAATTCGGATGACAGGAATGGGAACTTGAATTCCGGAAAATTCAGACTTGTCTCGATACCATATTCCTTGTAGTCATCGTTCACGTAGCCTTCTTGGAGCCCCGTGATTGTTTCGTAAGCGCCTCGGCCCTTGATGGTAAACGTTTCGGAGCCTTTGAACACGTTCCGATGCTGGTAGGTCAACGATGCAGCTGCACCCAAGTCACCAGCCGAGTTCGTGCCCTCTATTTCGAAGGAAAGCGATTGGTTCTTACCCTTGGTCAGCAATACGTTGGCATCGAGCATGGCGCTATCGTTCTGCATGATTTCGTCGAAGCGGATGTTGGTGTACTTCAAGGCACGGAGGCGCCCCATCGATGCATAAGTCTTCTGGATGTCCTGCTCACGATAAAGCTCCTGAGGTTGGATATAGTTGAAGTTGGCCAAGGTATTCGGGCGGAGATATAGTTCGTCTTGGAAGAATATCTGCAAACCCTTGTGGTCCAGCTTCTGATAATCCGAATCGGATGAGCTTCCTTCGGTCATGAAATTGACATTCCGGATGGTGTATTGCTTATGCTTGGTAGGCACATCTTCCTTCTTGAGTTGGAAAGGAAGAAGCTTCATGGTGAGATTCACCTGATAGGTATTCCGAACCGTATCGGCTTGATATACAATGAAGTCCTTGTTGAACTTGTAGTATCCGTTGTTCTGCAAGAGCTTGGTGATGCGGTTACGTTCACTATCCAATGCGATGACATCCAGTGGCATTCCCGTTTTCAAGAGCGACAAGGTCGAGTCCTTCTCGATGAAATCATAAATGGTAGCATCGTCGATGTTGTATGCAATGTGCTCGATGGTATAAGGTCGACCCGCCTCGATGCGATAGTTTACGGCAATCTTGTTCTTCTTCACTTGCGTGTCCAGATGAACCTTGGCTCTCATGTAACCCATGTTCTTTACCGCTTTCTCTATCTCCTTTTGCGCCTTTTCGGTGATGGCAGCATCGTAAATAACGGGTTCATCGCCTATCTTTCTCAGAAAACGATCGAAGGAACTGGTAGAGTCCGCACCCGACCAAGCATAGATGTGCATGGGTACCTTCACCAGGTTGAACCATTTGGCGTTGGGGTTCTGGCGAATGTAGCTAACGAACGAAGAGGCGTTCACTTCCTTCGTGTCCGACACGATGTTCACTTCATCGAGCAAGTATTTCCCTTCGGGGATGAACTTGTTGACGGAGCATGAAGTAAGTAGGGCTGCAAATGAAAAATATATATAGGGTCGTAAATTTATTTTCATACCAATAAAATGGGAATGCATAATTTCTTCTGCAAATATAGCATAATTTGAAAATATCTTTTTAGCTTTGCCTTAAAATTTGAATGTCATGCTTAGCAAAAACAAAATTAAATACATCCACTCTTTGGAGTTAAAGAAAAATCGGAAAGAAGAACACGCTTTTGTGGCCGAGGGTCATAAGCTGGTGGGCGACCTGTTGGGACACTTTCCTTGTAAATTATTGGTGGCTACCCATGCATGGTTGGAACGCAATCCGGGCAAGAAAGCCGATGAAATTATCGAGGTGACTCAAGAAGAACTTACTCGTGCCAGCTTGCAGAAGGCTCCACAAGAAGTATTGGCTGTATTCGAACAACCTACCTATGAGATGGATGCAAGTGTGGTTTCTCAGAATCTCTGCTTGGCTTTGGATGATGTTCAGGATCCGGGCAACTTGGGTACCATTATCCGCTTGGCCGACTGGTTTGGCATTGAGCACATCTTCTGCTCACAAGGTACGGTAGATGTTTATAATCCGAAGACCATTCAAGCTACCATGGGTGCTTTAGCCCGTGTGAAGTTGCATTATTGCCATCTTCCTTCTTTCATCGCATCGTTGAAGGACACACCCGTGTATGGCACCTTCCTCGATGGTGAGAACATGTACGGAAAGAACTTGTCGGAACATGGCTTGATTGTGATGGGCAACGAAGGAAACGGTATCAGCGATGAGGTGGGCAAGTTGGTGAACGAACGTCTCTATATTCCTAATTACCCTCCTCAGAGAGAGACATCCGAGTCTTTGAACGTAGCGATTGCTACATCCGTAATTTGTGCGGAATTCAGAAGAAGAATTACAAACGCTTGATGATGCTTTGCGGGGTAAGCTCCTCTTTGGAAAAGTCGAAACCGGCTATGTGCCAGGCATAAAGGGGAGCTTGAGCAAGTGTGGTCATTTTTTTGACCATGGTCCCGAAGTCCGGGTATGTAGGGATTTCTTTTAGAGGTGAAAGGACAATGACCCCTCCTATCCACTCGGTGAACGAGGTTTCATGCATCAGTGGTGTGCATCCTATCACTTCGCCATTTTCGGAGATAGCTACAACAGATTGAGATTCATAATGGTTGTAGCTATCGTAAACCCGATGGCAGGCATAATTCTTGTATGCTCTCATTTTTTTGTATCCGATTGAGGTTCTTCCGCTTCTTCCATTTCTACGGTTTCCACTACCTCTTCCTCTTTCTTCAAGAGATTCTTGGAGCGTGTAGGCTTTTTGCGCGTTTCGATAGCCTCTACGGTATCTTCCTTCTTTTCGGTAGACAAGGAATCTGTTGATTCCACCATGTGATAGCGGGTCAACGAGATATGGTGTGCAAGCACCTTAGGGTCGAGCTTGGCATCTTCCTGTTCCGGTACATAGATGAAACCATTCAATGTCTTGACCTTAGAAGTAGAATCTGTTTGCAAATAGATTTCGTGCTTGCCCGAAGTTCTGATAGTCTTGGTCGTGCCAATCACCGAATCATTGTCGAGCATCACGTTCATGCCCATCACGATCTTACCTTCCGTAAAGAAGTGGCAATCCATGCTCCACAAGAAAGCATCTTGAGAATGGAAAGTGGTGTCGGCCTTCATTTCGAATGCCAATTGTCTGTATAGCGGAGCGGTGTTGAACCAATGGATGTCACCCTTTCGCCAGATGTTCACGGTATCGCCCGAGACGAACGATTGTGAGTTGGCATCTTCACGGCTTTCCAAGAGGCGCTCAATGTGGTTGTATTCGCGTCTGAAGCGCTTGTTCAGATTTTCATAGATGGCCATCAGCTCCTTCGATTCGCGGGTATACCACACCATCGACGAGTCGAACTCTGCTTCCGAGATGTTGTGCTTCTGGAATACATAGTTTCTCTGGGCTTCCTTTTCTACATTCTTGCTGCTTTGGGCCATGCTGAGTGAAAGGTGATAATCGTAAAGCACCTTTTCCATTTCTTTAGGTTGGATGATGTCACTCGGAATTTGTTTCCCGCAACTGGTCATGAGTGCGAGGCCTGCTATCAATGTCCATCTGAATTTCATACCGGTCCTGCTTTATTTGTCCTTTTTAGTAGGTTCCATGAGG
>JAFYWH010000001.1 GCA_017558175.1 Bacteroidaceae bacterium | reverse complement strand
CAAGAGCGACCCTCACTCACTCGGCCGTTGGCGTGTGAACGGTGCTTTGCCTCACATCAACGCATGGTATGAAGCATTCGGTATTCAGGAAACAGATCCGATGTACATCGCTCCTGAAAACCGTGCATCGATTTGGTAAGATAACTTTTAATTATATTTAGGCGCGGATTACGCGGATTAACACGGTTTATAGTTGATATTTTCATTAGCTATATCCGTGAAATCCGTGTAATCCGTGCCTAATTTTTGTGGCATACAGAGATTTTCATTATTTTTGCACACAATGAAGCAAAGAAGATTCATAGCCTGGATGTTAATGGTAGTCAGCATAGTGATGTTGACGGCATCGGTCTTGCCCCATCACCATCATCAGGAGGTTCTTTGCTTGCAACACGATGCGGAAGTTTGTGAATGCTCCCATGAGTGTACCAAGCATCATGAACACCATGAACACGGGGGACATTGCTCGCACGAGAAGCATGCTTGCGGTTCCCAATGCGTCACTAATTTCCAGACGGTTACGCCCGACGAAGGTACGGTGGATGTGTCTCCTTCCTATTCCTTCACCTCGTTGCTCTATGGGGTAGCCGATATCCTGTCCATTCCTTTGCCCATTTCCGAATCGAGGGCAAATCTTTCTTATTTCTATTTAGAGAAACTACATTCGATATGCTTGTGGCATATCGTGGGGCTTCGTGCGCCTCCTGCTTTGGCTTAAACCAACCTTTTGGTGCTTGTCATCCGACAACCGAAAGGAAAACGGAGATAAATGAAAACTCCGTGGAACTCCCACGACTTTGTGGTGAAAAATCATAAATCAGAAATTATAACTCAAAACTCATAATTCATGAAGAAACTTTTCTTTATGGGAGTCATGGGGATGTTTCTCCTAGGCTCTTGCAACAATCATTCGGGTCATAGCCACGAAGGGCATGATCACGAAGGATGCACTCATTCTCACGAAGAACAAGCCCACAATCACGAAGGGCATAGTCATGAACAAGACCATGAAGGGCATAACCACGAAGCGGGTGAGCACAATCATGAGGGCCACAATCATGAAGCAACGGATGCTCATGAACAAGAAGGCCATAGCCATGAAGGACATAATCATGCTCAAGAAGCCAAGGCAGATGCACATGCCGGTCATGATCATGGCCATGAACATGGTAGCAATCCGGATGAAATCATCCTCGCTCCTGAAAAGGCAAAGGCCGCTGGTGTAGCATCGATGGAAATCCAACCGAAGGCTTTCCGCCAGGTAATCAAGGCAAGCGGAGAGGTTCAATCGGCACAAGGCAATGAAAGTACCATTGTAGCCAATGTATCGGGGGTAGTATCCTTCCAACGCTCGGTGACCGAAGGGATGCAAGTAGGTAAGGGAACTGCTCTCATGTCTATCTCGGCAAGCAATTTGCAAGACGGTGATCCCGCAGAGCGTGCCCGCATCGCCTACGAATCGGCCAAGGCGGATTTTGATAGAGCAAGCCGATTGGTGGAAAGTCAGATTGTATCGCAAAAGGAATTCAATGCCATCAAGGAAAAGTATGAGAGTGCCAAGCTCGCTTACGAAGCCTTGTCGAAGAACCAAACCAAGAATGGTGTATCGGTCACTTCTCCGATGGGTGGCTACATCAAGAACCTTTTGGTGAAGGAAGGCGACTATGTAGCGGTAGGCCAACCATTGGCTACGGTGACTCAAAACAACCGTCTTTTCCTCCGTGCGGATGTATCGGAACGCTACTACAAGTATTTGAATGGCATTACCTCGGCCAACTTCAAGACTCCGTACGACAATCAGGTGTACGAGCTTGAAGCTTTGAACGGTAAGTTGCTCTCTTATGGCAAGTCGGCCGGTTCCTTCTATGTACCTGTCACTTTCAGCTTCGATAACAAGGGCGACATCATGCCGGGCTCTTTCGTGGAAATCTACCTTCTTTCCAAGCCGATGGAAAACACCATCGCTCTTCCGATAGAAGCATTGACCGAAGAACAGGGCCTGTACTTCATCTACATCCAGAAATGTGCGGAAAGCTATAGAAAGCAGGAAGTAAAACTCGGTGCAAGCAATGGCAAGGAAGTAGAGATTTTGAGCGGTGTGAATCCTGGCGACAAGGTCGTGGTAAAGGGAGCTTATCATGTGAAATTGGCTTCGGCAAGCAATGCCCTCCCAGCTCATAGTCATGAACACTAACAGAGTTATGAGTTCTGAGTTATGAATTCTGAGTTGCCATCCGGATGGTAACTTAAAACTTATAACTCAGAAAAAACTCATAACTCATAACTTATAACTCATAACTCAATAAGTTTATGCTGAATAAAATCATACATTTCTCTCTCCACAACCGTATTCTGGTACTGGTGGCATCGGTGCTTCTGCTCGTGGGTGGCTTCTATACGGCCTATCACACGGAAGTGGATGTATTCCCCGACCTGACCGCACCAACGGTAGTAGTCATGACCGAGGCGAATGGCATGGCCGCTGAAGAAGTGGAGCAATTGGTGACTTTCCCGATAGAAACAACCGTGAACGGGGCCACTCATGTGCGTCGTGTGCGTTCATCCTCAACCAACGGGTTCTCCGTGGTTTGGGTGGAATTCGATTGGGATACCGACATTTATCTCGCCCGTCAGATTGTGAGCGAGAAGCTGACTTTGGTGAACGAAGAACTTCCTGAAAATGTGGGCAAGCCGACCATGGGGCCTCAATCGTCCATTTTGGGCGAAGTGCTCATCGTGGGTTTGACCGCCGATAGTACCTCGATGATTGATCTCCGTACGATTGCCGATTGGACCATCCGTCCGCGTTTGCTCTCTACGGGTGGCGTGGCACAGGTATCCGTACTTGGAGGCGATATCAAGGAATACCAGGTGCTGATTGACCCAGCCCGCATGCGTCATTATGGCGTTTCGCTCGATGAGGTGATGGCCGTAACCCGCAACATGAATCAGAATGTGAACGGGGGAATCATCTACGAACATAGCAACGAATACATCGTGCGTGGCATGCTCTCCACAACCAACATCGAACAGATAGGTAGAGCCGTAATCAAGACCGTAGATGGCATGCCGATTACCCTCGAAGATGTGGCCGATGTGAAGATTGGCTCGCAAGAACCGAAGCTTGGTTTGGCATCGGAAAGAGGTAAGCCGGCCGTACTCGTGACCGTGAGCAAGCAACCTCAAACAGGTACCATCGAACTCACCGAGAAGCTCATTGCGGCGCTTGATGATGTGCAGAAGAATCTCCCTGCTGATGTGAAAATTTCGACCGATATCTTCCGTCAAAGTAGATTCATTGACAACTCGATTGACAATGTGAAGTCCTCGCTTTACGAAGGGGCGATTTTTGTAATCATTGTCCTCTTCCTCTTCTTGGCGAATGTACGCACTACCTTGATTTCATTGGTGACTTTGCCTTTGGCCTTGGTGGTATCTATCCTTGCCTTGCATTACATGGGATTGAGCATCAACACCATGAGTTTGGGTGGTATGGCCATCGCTATCGGTTCGTTGGTGGATGATGCCATCGTCGATGTGGAAAATGTGTGGAAGCGTTTGCGCGAAAACCGCTTGTTGCCGGAAGGCGAACGAAGAAGCAT
>JAFYWH010000140.1 GCA_017558175.1 Bacteroidaceae bacterium | reverse complement strand
TACACTCATGATCGAGCCTACTGAAAGTGAAAGCTTGTGGGAACTCGACAACTTCGTGCTCGTGATGAAGACCATCTGGGAAGAAATTCAGGAAGTGAAGGACGGACGCGCATCGAAGGAAGACAACGTATTGGTTAACGCTCCGCACCCTGAATACGAAGTGGTAGCCGATGAATGGAACCACTCTTATTCTCGCGCCAAGGCTGCTTACCCAATCGAAAGCGTACGCGAAAACAAGTTCTGGATCAACGTGGCTCGTGTAGACAATACACTCGGTGACCGTAAGTTGTTGCCAACCCGTTATGGTAAGTTTGATTAAGAATTAGAATAATTATCTCCCCTCTTGAGAGGGGGAAGGGGGTGTGTTAGTATGCATATACTTGATGTGTCTCACACACCCCTAACCCCTCTCAAGAGGGGAATCAAGAAGAACTTAAGAAGAAAATTTTACTCTACATGAAAAAACAACTCATTGTAACAACCTTCTGTAGCCTGCTCCTTGCAGGCTACGGTTGTTCAACTCCACAAGCAGAAAATGCTTGCAAGGATTTGACCCAATATGTGGATCCATACATCGGTTCGGGTGGTCATGGACACGTGTTCGTAGGTGCTAATGTGCCTTATGGTTTGGTTCAGCTCGGTCCTACCAGCATCCCTCAGGAATGGGACTGGACATCGGGCTATCACATCTCGGATTCTACCGTGATCGGTTTCCCGCACATGCACCTCAGCGGTACAGGTATCGGTGACCTTCATGACATCACCCTCATGCCGGTAACAGGTGAAGTGACTTATGCCCGTGGTCGCGAAGATGACCCGAAATCGGGCTTGTGGTCGTACTCGGCACGTAGCAAGGAAGTGGTGAAGCCGGGTTATTATGCCACTCACCTCCTCCGCTACAATGTGGATGTGGAACTGACTGCTACCAAGCGTGTAGGTTTCCATAAGTATACCTTCAACAATGCGCAGGATGCGGCCGTAGTGTTCGACCTTCAGAATGGTGGATGCTGGGATAGTCCTACCAAGGCATACATTGCCAAGACTGGCGAAAAGACCATCGAAGGTTATCGCTATTCGGCTGGTTGGGCGAACGACCAACGCGTGTTCTTCGTGGCCGAGTTCTCTGAACCGATCACATCGCTCGACGTCATGGTAGACAGAGGCGAAGCGGTAGCCGACAAGGGCGAAGGCAAGATTATCTATGCGCGTGCCAATGTGGATGCCAAGAAGCCGGTATATGTAAAGGTGGCTCTCTCTCCTACTTCCATCGAGAATGCCAAGATGAACATGAATGCCGAGCTTCAGGGTTGGGACTTCGAAGGTGCCGTAGCTCAGGCCGACCAAGCTTGGGAACAGGCATTGGCTAAGGTGGATATGGAATCGTCTTGCGAAAAGACCAAGAAGATTTTCTATACCGCTCTCTATCACACCATGATTGCTCCATCGGAATTCTGCGATGTGAATGGTGATTACTATGGTGCCGACCATCAGATGCATAAGGGCGAAGGTTACAAGAGCTATACTACCATGTCTTGCTGGGACACTTATCGCTCGGCTCATCCGTTGATGTCGCTCATCCATCCGGAAATGATGAAGGACATGATGTGGGCATTCGTGAACATCTACAAGCAGCAGGGTAAGCTTCCGGTATGGCACTTGATGGGTTGCGAAACCGATTGTATGGTGGGTAATCCGGGTGTTATCATCGTGGCCGATGGTTTGAACAAGGGTTACATCGAAGATACGGAAACTGCTTTCGAAGCGTTGAAGAACTCGGTAATGCTCGACGAACGTGGTCAGGACATCCGTAAGCAATATAGCTTCATTCCTTACGACAAGATGAAGGAATCGGTTGCCAACGATATGGAATATGCCGTAGCCGATGGTGCCGTGGCTCTTGCGGCCAAGAAGTTGGGCAAGGCGGAAGACTATGAATATTTCTTCAAGCGTAGCCGTTCGTACATGAACTTCTTCGACAAGGAATCGGGCTTCATGCGTGGTCGTGGCACCAAGGGTGAATTCCACGAACCGTTCAATCCGTTCGCTTCTACTCACCGTGACGATGACTATTGCGAAGGTAATGCATGGCAATACACTTTCCTCACTCCGCACGATTTCGAAGGTTTGGTAGAATGTTTCGGTAGCAAGGAAGCATTGGTGAAGAAGATGGACGAATTGTTCGTAGCCGAAGCCAAGTTGGATGGTGCCAACACATCACCGGACATCAGCGGTCTCATCGGCCAGTATGCACATGGTAATGAACCAAGCCACCACATCATCTATTTCTATACCCTCGCAGGCGAACCTTCAAAGGCTGCTGACCGTGTACGCGATGTATATAGCATGATGTATAGCGACCAGCCGGATGGTCTCTCGGGTAACGAAGACGTGGGTGCGATGTCGTCTTGGTACGTGCTCTCATCACTCGGTTTCTATCAGTTGAACCCGGCAGACGGACGCTATGTATTCGGTTCTCCAAACGTGGACAAGGCGGTACTCAACGTTCGCGACGGAAAGTTCACCATCATCGCTCACAACAACTCGAAGGAAAACAAGTACATCCAGAGCATCAAGCTCAATGGCCAGCCATACAACAAGGCATGGATTGAGTTCGAAGACATTGCCAAGGGTGGAACATTGGAATACGAAATGGGCGCTACACCGGCTTGCTGGTATTGATATAAAAAAAGAAACTCCCCGATTTGGGGAGTTTTCTTTTTAATGGATGTTCAGTTTTACGACAAACCTTCAATTTCGCCATTTACGATATCGATGTGCAATGCTTGAGGTTGCTTTGGCAAGCCCGGCATACGCATGATTTCGCCAGAGATTACTACGAGCATTTCTGCACCGGCATTGATCACGATGTCCTGTACGTGGAACTCGAAGTTAGTCGGTACGTTGATGAGCTTCTGGTTGGTTGAGAACGAGTATTGAGTCTTGGCAATACAGATTGGGAAGTGAGTGTAACCCAATTCCTTGATCATAGCCAACTTCTTCTTTGCAGTTGGGCTGAACGTTACGACTTTAGCACCATAGAGGTTGCATGCCACCTTGTTAACCTTGTCCTGTACTTCATCTTCGTCTGTATAAGCGAACTTCAATTCTTCAGATGGCTTTTCTTCGATGGTCTTCACTACCAATTCTGCCAATTCTACGGCACCTGCACCACCTTCTACGAATGCATTGTTCACGGCAAAGCCGATACCCATTTCTTCGCAATGCTGACGTACGAAGTCGATTTCTTCCTGTACATCGTCACCATAACGGTTGAATGCCACGACTACGCTCTGACCGAACTTCAACAAGTTGTCGAGGTGCTTGTCCATGTTGGCAATACCTTCCTTCAACGCTTCCAAGTTAGGTTGGCCTACGATGTCTTGAGATACACCACCATGCATCTTCAAGGCACGAGCTGTTACTACAAGTACAGTCAACTTAGGGTTCAAGCCTGCCTTGCGACACTTGATGTCGTAGAACTTTTCTGCACCGAGGTCGGCACCGAAACCTGCTTCTGTGATGGCATAGTCACCGAATGTCATGGCCAACTTGGTAGCCAAGATAGAGTTACAACCATGAGCGATGTTTGCAAACGGACCACCATGTACGAATGCCGGAGTATTTTCAGTAGTCTGAACCAAGTTTGGAGAAAGTGCATCCTTCAAGAGAACGGTGATGGCACCTGCTACGCCCAAATCCTTCACGGTGAAAGGCTTGTTGTCGTATGTAAAGCCAAGCAAGATGTTTTCAATGCGACGACGCAAATCGTCTTCATCCTTAGCCAAGCAGAGGATAGCCATGATTTCTGATGCCGGAGTGATGTCGAAGCCAGACTCCTGAGTGATACCGTTGGTCTTAGGACCCAAACCTGTCACGATGTAACGGAGCGAGCGATCGTTCACGTCGAGCACACGACGCCAAAGGATTTCCTTCAAACCGAAACCATTGTCGCGGTTCTGATAGATATAGTTGTCGAGCAAAGCCGAGATCATGTTGTTGGCCGAAGTGATGGCGTGGAAGTCACCTGTAAAGTGAAGGTTGATCTTTTCCATCGGGAGCACCTGAGCATAACCACCACCTGCTGCACCACCCTTCATACCGAAACAAGGGCCGAGTGAAGGTTCACGCAAGGCTACAATCGCCTTCTTGCCAATCTTGTTCATACCCAATGCCAAACCTACAGACACGGTAGTCTTACCGATACCAGCCTTGGTCGGAGTGATAGCAGTTACAAGAATCAAATTACTTTGCTTTATCTTTTCTTCGTCGATCAACGAAATGTCTACTTTAGCCATGTGACGTCCGTAGTGTGTCACCTGATCTTCTGGCATATTGAATGATTTTGCCAGCTCTTTAATCTTTACCAACTCGATACTACGAGCAATTTCGATATCTGATTTCATACGCTAGTTTAATTAATTTGCGGGCAAAAGTACGTATTTTAATTAATTAAACCAAATCAATTTCTCTATTCGGGCATAGATAGAACAAATGTTGGCCTCCGCGCGTTCTTATTTATATGATAAGAAATGAAGATTATGAAACGGACATTTGAACAAGCATTAGCCAACCGACGGAGCTATTATCTGATTGAAAACGAGTCTCCTGTACCGGATGAAGAGATCGTACGTATCATTCACGAGGCAATAAAGCATGTACCCTCTGCCTATAATTCGCAGACCACCCGTATCGTGCTTCTCCTGAAAGACGAGCACAAGAAATTATGGAACATCGTGAAGAAAGTCCTGAAAAATATGCTCACAGAGGAGGTGTTTGCCAATTCCGAAAAGAAGATAGACACCAGTTTTGCAAGTGGTCATGGCACGGTACTTTTCTTCGAGGATACATCGGTGGTAGGCAAGTTTATGGAGGCTTATCCACTTTATAGCAACAACTTCAAGACTTGGTCGCAACATACTTCGGCCATGCACCAGTTTGTTATCTGGACAATGCTCGAGGACTTAGGTTTCGGAGCTTCCCTCCAGCACTACAATCCGCTGATTGATGAGGAAGTGAAGCACACCTGGCACCTGCCCAAGGAATGGACTTTGATAGCTCAGATGCCTTTCGGAATGCCACTCTCGTCACCGGGTAAGAAGGAAATGAAACCGATAGAAGAACGGGTGAAAGTATTCGGATAAAAAAGAAAATGGGATGCTCATCAGGGCACCCCATTCATGTTTGTTTACTTCTTCAATTCCAAGAACGGAAGGGTATTTCCGCTGGTCGATAACGGGAGTTTGCCATCCCATTTCTCTACGGCCTTGAGCTGAATCAATTCCGGTGTGATGGACTCCTGAAGAATACGGTTCGCATCGGCCTTACCCTTGGCTGCTGCTACCACCTTTTCGGCTTCGGCTATGGCTGCTTTCTTTTCATTCTCTACCTTCAAGGCGTTCTGTACGGCGGTATTCTTGGCATCAATCGCTGCTTGGAGTACATCGTTTGGCTTAACCGATGATTGGATATTGCTGAACGTGAATCCGCGTTGGCTCAAGCGTTCCTTCAAGAGATTCTCCACTTCCTTCTCGAATGCCGGACGATTGTTGATGAGCGAATCGGTTTCGTACAAACCTGCAATGTCCTTGTATGCATTCTTCACTTCGGTCAGGATAACAGATTGCTCCAATTCGAATGTTGTCTTACGATAGCGGAGGAAAACGATCTTGGCATTCTCACGCTCGATGTAATATTCAATGGTAGGGTCGGTCTTGAAGATGGTACCCTTCTTGTCCTGGATATCGAATGGCTCATAGTCCACAATTTGTGCAAAGGCCGGATATTCAAACAATTGCTTGGTGAATCGGTTGTAGAACACCCATCCGGTTTCTACCTTGGCATCGTCTACGCCACGTTCGCTACCTGCCAAATTCACAATGATACCAGTCTGTCCCGAATCGATGCGTTCGATGGCAAACATACTCATGCAGAGGACAATAATCCCGACCAGAACAAGTCCTCCCACGCTCAGTTGCACGCTCTTTTTAGTTTTTGATGTAGTCATAATCTTCGATTTTAATGAATTAATAAAAGTTATAGGCCAAAATTACAGATATTTTTTTACTTTTGCAATACGAAATATTTTTAAATGTAAAGTTTTTATGTCAGATAACAAATACAGTTTCCGAAACGAAATCAAGTTCGGAAAACAAAAGGAGAAAGAAGAGAAAGCGCGGAAGGATTTCAATCGAAACAAATACGGGCTTTATTTAGCTGCCGTGGTCTTCTTTATTGTGTTGCTTGTCACCTTGCAAGGCATTGTAATCAATAGCAATTTGATGATGCTCTTGCTCGTTGCTTCCTTGATGGGAGTATTCTACTTTGGTCGAGAATTGCGCGTCTTGCCAAAGGGACAAGTCATCTTCTCGGCTACCAAAGCTGCGCTCTGCATCAGCATGGCATTGACATACACCTTGATGCACAAGGGTTTGTGGGATGCGATGGACTATTGTATCCTCGGCATCTTGGCCATGGTTGTGTTGATTGATATCCCAAGAGTATTGAAGGCTTCTAAAAAAATGAAAGAATGAAAACATCACTCCTCACCCCGAATAAAGACCCGATGGGTTGTGCCATAGCCGATTATTTTGAAAAAGGCAAGGCTGCTAAGCTTCGTGTATTCTCATCGCAATTCGATGAAGACGAAATCCCGGTATCCCAATTGTTCCGCACCTTCGATGAGATGCCTGAGTTGGAGCAAGAAGCGCTCCGATTGGCCGAAGGTAAAATCCTCGATTGCGGTGCCGGAAGCGGATGCCATGCCCTTGCTTTGCAAGACATGGGCAAGGAAGTGGAAGCCATCGACATCTCTCCTCGTTCGGTAGAGGTGATGCAGAAGCGTGGCGTGAATAATGCCTATTGCATCAACCTTTTCGATGAAAATTACTTGCAGAAGTTCGATACCATTCTTATGCTCATGAATGGTTCGGGCATCATCGGCAAGTTGGAAAACATGGGTGCGTTCTTCACCAAGATGAAGCAACTCCTCAATCCGGGTGGATGCATCTATATGGACTCAAGTGACTTACGCTATCTGTTTGAAGATGAAGACGGAAGCTTCTTGGTGGACCTTGCGGCTGGCTATTATGGTGAAATCGATTTCCGTATGCAATACAAGCAAGTGCGAGGCGAAGCGTTCGATTGGCTTTATGTCGATTTCCAAACCCTCGCTTACTATGCCAATGAAAATGGCTTCAAGGTCGAGATGGTGAAGGAAGGCGAGCATTATGATTACTTGGCTTGCCTCAAGATGGTTTAACCTCCTAATGAAGAACACCTTGAAAAGACTTGTATTACTCTCCCTCGTCCTCTCCTTGTTCACGAACCTTTCTGCTGAAAAAGTAAAGGGTATCATTCAAGGAAACGGTCAGCCTTTGGGCGAAGTGTTGGTGACCGATGGCTATAAGTTTTGTGTGACCGATGTGAATGGTCGCTACGAAATGGATACCCATCCGGATGCCGAGTTTGTGTACATCGTTACTCCAAAGGGTTATGTGGCCGACTATAGCTCGGGTGTGCCCCAATTCTATCAGCGCATCGAGGCAGGCAAGACGGAGTATCACTTCGACCTGTTGCCCATGAAGGGAAATCCCGATCAGTTTGCCATGATGGTTATGGCCGATGTTCAACTCGATACGGATCACGATGTGAAACGTATGATGGACGAACTCTTGCCCGATGCGAAGCAAATAGTAGCCACCTATCCCGACAAGCAGATGGCTGCATTGGTATTGGGTGACTTGACTTGGGATGTCTACAAATACAACCTCACTTTCAAGGACTTTGCCTGCCAAGTGGGAATCCCTTTCTATCCGGTGATTGGGAATCATGATTTCGACAAGTACCTCACCCCTACCGAGGGAGCTGATTTTGCCAAGCCATACAAGGATGCGTTCGGACCTTTGTATTATGCCGTGCAATTGGGCGGTGTGTACTTCATCGTGCTCAACAACATGGAGTATTACGGAAACAAGCGATACAAGACCACCTTGGACATGAACCCTCAGATGGAATGGCTTTCGTTGCTCTTGAAGTGTGTGCTCCAGCAAGAAAAGCATGTATACTTGGCCATGCATGCACCGGTAAAACCATCACCGGATAGCCCTATGATTGGAGGTGGTGAGAAGCTGAAAAGCATGCTCATCAACAAGTTCCATGCAACCATTCTTTCCGGTCATTATCACCTGAACACCAACTCCGATTTAGGTGGTGGCCTTTGGGAACATAACGTGGCTTCTGCTGGCGGAACTTGGTGGACAAGCGACGTATGCCGAGATGGTACTCCGAACGGATATCGAGTGTATGTTGGCGACAAGAGCAACGTAGAGCAATATTATAAGTCAACCGGCAAGGACAAGGACTTTCAGATGAAGGTTTACGCTCCAGGAAGAATCATGGATCGCCCGGAGGAAGTGGTAGTAAACATCTGGAATTGGGATGCCAATTGGCAGGTAGTTTGGTACGAAGACGGAAAGTATCAAGGAGCCATGAACCAGTTCTACTCCTTCAATCCCGATTACTTGCAATGGTTGAACGGACGTCGTGCGGTTGCCGATTATGCTCCGGTAAGAACGGAATATTATTTCTCTGCCAAGCCATCACCCAAGGCAAAAGAAGTTCGGGTGGAAGTTACCGACCGATATGGTCATGTATATCAGGAAGTGATTAAGTTGAAATAATTTAGAATAAATGTCATCCAGACGACCGATGGGCCTAAGGATGACATTTTCTTTTATACCCCCAACAAGCTAAAACAAAATATCCTACGCATTGTCCCCATAGCAACATCATTTCCCTGCTGATGTCTGATAAATCTGCTCCCATGGAATTGGCTTTTACAAAGGCAAGTACGCCTACGGGTGCAGGAATCAAGCAATGGAGCAAACGCCATGGCCAGGGCATCAACTCCAAAGGCCATGAGATACCGGAAAGGAACAACAAACCTACCGAGAAGAAAGCAATGAGCAACAAAGGTGCATCGCTATCCTTGAAGAATGGCGAACATGCCAATCCAAAGAAAGCGGTACCAAATAAATAAGGCGTAAGCAATTGTACGAGTAGTAACGGACTTGCTAAGTGTGGCAAATCAAATACTAAAGGAAGCAAGCCCAACAAGAATACGGAAAACAAGGCGTAGAACCCCACATATACCACCGATTTGCCTATCACCATGCTTATTGCCCATCCCCACGATGAATTGTAATTAGTGGCACTCCAAAAAGGACGTATCTGTAGTTCATATTCCTTTCCGCATTGCATACTTATGACCATCAGCATGGTCTGGAAGATAATTACCATCAGTACCGAAGGAATCAGATACGTTGCATAACCACCATTCTCGTTGTACAAGGCAATCCCTTGCACGGGGATGCTTGGGGTATTCACAACCGGTTGTACCACATCAGCATCCAAGAATACCACTTGATTGGGGCGAACGGAAGTATCCAATGCAAGCATGGCACCACTTGTAGCCTCCTTTATGGTGGCATACGATAGAAACGCCATGGTGGTGTTATAGGAAACAAAAACAGATTCCTCTCCCCTGCTTACTTTGGTTTCAAAGTCTTCGGGAAGGAATACGATGCCTGTTGCTTTCCCTTCTTTCATGCGCTCATGAGCTTGGGGCATATCGGCAATCACCCCTTGTACATGAACTTGAGGAGTGGCATCAAGCAATCGAATATATTGTCTGCTCAATGGCGTATGGCTTTCATCAACCACAACCATAGGAACTTCTCGTAGCACATTGGGGCTGTACATATAATTATACAGCATACCGTATAAAAATATACCTCCTCCCATAACCAAAAGGATGGGAAGGCTACGGAGAATGCTTCGGCATTCGTATCTCGCAATCCGGATTATGTCATTCAATCGAATCATATTTGTGGGTGATAAGCGCATGCTTCAAACGAGGAAGTAACACGATGGGCAATATGCAAACAATTAAAAGGATGGTTATGTTTGGCCAATAATCGGCAAAGGTGCCATCGAGGTAAAGAAGCGATTGCACCACTTCCACGAAATGCCGGATAGGGAAAAGAAACGAGGCCCCATAGACAGGTGTATCCATAAAGAGTACCGGAAAAGTAACTCCCGATAAGGTTGCTCCTAAGGAACCGACCATGGATGCTACACTGATAATCAAACTCAATGCCGGGAAAATGGCATAAAGGAACAAAGCTAATGCTTGTGTAGCACAAATGAATAAGATGGTCACTCCGTTGATTGTCCAAAGGCTACAAGGAAGGGGAATCTGCATCCACTTGAAGAATACTACATTGGCAAATATACTTATCGTGATGAAAATAAGCGTGTAAGGCAAAAGTTTCCCCATTACCGCAATGCCCATGTTTCCTTTTGCCGATTCCAACCATTCATCGGATGTGCCGAACTTGCTTTCGCTTCCTAACGCATAAGTGGTGACAAGCAACAACAATATTTGTAGGAATACAAAAAAGAATGGTTGACTAAGGTACACCGCATAGTTACGGGTATCGTTGTAGGTTGGGTATTCCGTTTCTGATACCGGCATCAGGAAGGAAGTGAGGGTCGATTCGTTCTCTCCCAATCCGATAGCTTCCGTAACAATAGGCGTAACGGATACTTCCTGCAAAATCGTCTCGAATGTGGAACGTAGCTCCCCTCCTACACTCAGCATCGCATTGTGATAATAATAGCAGAGCGAGGTTATCTTCGAAGGGATAAGCAGATATCCATAAATCTCTTTCTTTTGCATCGCCTTTCTTGCTCCCGTTTCGTTGGCAAAGTGTTGGGTTACATGAAGTTCGGGAGTTGCATCCACCATGCGTACAATGTGCCGAGAGGCGGAAGTATTGTCTTCATCCACTACTCCTATGGGAAGATCTTTCATTTGTCCGTCCCCGAAAATCGTAGCCATGAATACAAGCGAGAACAAGGGTAGCACCAAACATGCCACCCAATAGATGCGACGGGAATTCATTCTTTGGAGTTCTCGACAGAATACATTGAAAAGATCATTCATAATCATTCATTCATTTCCACCAATACACTCATACCCGGTCTTAATCCATCTACCTTTTCTATGGGTAAAGCATGAATTTCAAAAGTCCGCATATCATAACTATTCCCTTTGCCAGTACTTTTCCAGGTGGCAAAACTTCCTAAAGGACTGATGTAATTCACCTTGAATTCTATTTTCTTATCTTTTAGGGCAGGTACTTTCCCTTTAAATATCTCACCCGTAGCGAAGTTCGATAAATAATCCTCCCGTACATTCAATACTACGTGACAATCTTCCAGCACCACTAAGTTCATGATAGGCGTTCCTGTGCCTACCAACTCCCCACATTGGGCATAGATGGTAGCTATTTCTCCATTCATAGGTGCCGTGAGCCAAGCATCCTGAAGCACGGATTGCACCTCATTCACGGTACCTTGTGCGGCATCTACCAACGAACGGGCACTCTCCTTGTCCTGTTTCTGTGCGCCCGCCTTGGCCAGGATATATTGCTGATGCGAAGCACGTTCGGCTGATATGGCTACTTTATACAAGGCTTCCGCTTCATCGTAGCGTTGGGCACTTACCACACTATCCTTGTACAAGGCTTGAATGCGTCGGTAAGTGGTCTCCGCCAGTTGCAAGTCGGTCTTGCTCTTGTTCCATAACTCCTCAGCTGTACGGATAATTTGTAGGCGAGTACCTTCGTCTATCTTCTCGTTCTGATACTTCGCCACATCTTCCATGGCATTGGCTTGCTGAAGCTTGGCATACGCCTCCGGACTACTGATGCCCACCAAGGTATCACCACGCTTCACCGATTGGCCTTCGGCTACGAGAAAAGTATCCACACGTCCCGGCAATTTGCCCGAGATGCGGATTTCGGTTGCTTCTATCTGTCCTTGAAGCACCACACGAGTATGGCTCATGGCCAGGATACCGATGAGTGAGATGATAACAATCGCCACCAAACTGATGACGAATGCTTTGGACAAAAACTGATTATTTATCTTCATGATTCTTCCATTAGTTTCCAAAACAATTCTGGTACTCCACAAACGGAACAAAGCGAAGCCAACGATACATCGAACTGATAGTAGGCCAGCAACATGGCTATCCGTACTTTCGAGAGCATCACTTCGGCATCCACTACCTCGGTAGAAGTGGCCATGCCTTCCTCGAACGACTTCCGGCGGATGCGAAGCAGTTCTTCACTCATGGCGATGGTGGTCTGCAAGGTGTTTACCTCATCTTGAGCTTTCTGCAATTGGCTATAGATTTCTTGTACCATCACATCGAGCGTGTTCTTAGCCTTCTCCTTTTCCAAACCGATGGTTTCCTTGGCAAGACGAGAAACACGTATATCCGCTTCCCGGTTCAAACCATCGAATAAATTCCAGGTAAAGCCGATACCTATTAAAGTTCTGGGCATCAGATTGCGTGGCAAATTATGAGCATAGAGTGTCTGTTTGCCAAATAAAGCAATCGTAGGAAAGTAAGCACTTTTACTGATACTCAGATTATTATCGGCGATAGATTCCTCCAAATTCAATTTACTGATTGTATAATTGGACATCGGAATCATATTCTTGAAATAAAGGCTATCGGGAAGTTCATCGGTCACGAATAGCTGGGATATCGGTTGGATGTCAGCATCCTTTTGTATATTCAGTAACGAGCAGAGAGCCTGATGCGCTACTTCACGTTCCTTTTGGGATGCTTCCCACTCCCGTTTGGCCTCTTGTCGGTTCACTTCCGCAAAGAGGCGTTCGGCTTTCGTAATCATGCCGTTGGCCTCCAGTTTCAGCGCATGATTGTAATGTTGTTGCAAACTTCGGTAGGTTTGCTCACGCACTTCTTGCACTTTGTCGGCCAATTGGAGTGCATAATACGTCTGTATCAGCTCTGTTTGCAACAAGGCATTGGTTTCCTCCTGTCCCACTTGGGCTATATCCACCATCCGGTTACCAATGCGTGATGCATACATACGCTTTCCACCGGTAAATACCGGCCATGAAATGTTGGCATCTATCGTGGTAAGGTTTCGTTGTAGAATGGGGACGGACAAGGTATAACTACCTACTTGGTCGAGTATGGAAGTTATCAGCTTGTCATCGGGCAAGATGGATTGTACAAACTCCTTTGCCGGCTCCGTATAGGTGTTGAGCGGTTGCTTTACCTCTACTTTGTCCGACAGATGCACATACATCCCCGATGTGTTGAGCATAGGATACCAGAAAGCATTCAGCTTTTGCTTCTCTCCTTGCATCATGCTTACGGCCTTTTCGGCTATTTGTATAGTTGGATTGCTCGCGTTCATTATTCCCGCAGCTTCTTGCAAGGTCAGCGCATATTTCTCCGTCTGTGCGTGGAGGGTTAGCGGAAGGCATAGGATGGTCAGTATTTGTATTCGGTTTAGCATAAAGAAGATTGGGCTTTCTTATGCTAACAAATTTTGTGGATAATTGTTTTTTGGTACTTGTCTTTTCATAACCTCGTTAGCTCCCTTATATTTAAAGTTACTTAGATAGAAGTGCTGGCAGAAGGCGGAAAAGCTTCTTGAAAAGTTTCTTTATACAGAAACTATTTGTATCTTTGCATTGTTTGTAGACAATAATGGCAAATGAAGAAGTTTAAAACTATATTTCTTGAAGAAGCCGTTGAATTTATTGGAAGCCTCTCCGAACAAGCCAGAAACAAGATATTCTATAATATTGATAAAGTTGAAGGTGGAATCAAGAGCAACGATTTGTTCAAGAAATTGGAGGGCTCGGATATTTGGGAGTTTAGAACTCTCTACAACGGAATTCAATACAGGCTATTTGCTTTCTGGGATACAGAAGCTGAAGCATTGGTTGTTGCTACCCACGGAATTGTAAAGAAAGTTTGGAAAGTTCCGAGTAAAGAAATAGCGAAAGCTGAAACACTAAGAGAAGAATATTTTAAATCTAAATAGTTGAGGATATGGCAATGAAAACTTATACTTTTGATGAACTTAAAGATAAGTACATCGGAGAAGTTGGCACATCTAAAAGAGATGAATACGAAAAAACTTTGAAAGAAGAATTGCAAGCCTACCATATTGGTGAGGCTATCAAGCAGGCAAGACTAGCCAAGAATCTTACCCAAGAAGAGCTTGGAGAAAGGATTGGTGTACAGAAAGCTCAAATATCCCGATTGGAGAAAGGAAAGAACATTACTATTGCTTCCCTAATGAGATTGTTTGAGGCTATGGAAATTCCACTTACTCTTGATATGGGCGGTATTGGTAAAGTGTCGCTTTGTTAATAAAATAGGGCGCTTGATGCGCCCTTCTTCTCCCTTTATAGACGCTTCTACACCCAAGTGGAATACCACACCAACAATGGCCGTATCGACCTTGTATTGCAAACACCGAACTACATTTATGTAATGGAGTTCAAGCTTCATGGCACTGCAGAAGAAGCATTGCAACAAATCAATAAAAGGGGAATCTATGTCATTTCATAATCACGAATAATTTTGCAGATAGCGCTGAAGAGCCTTATCGTAGCTTTAAGTGGTAGCCATTTAGCGCTTGACATGTGTACGCATTGCCAACATGATTGCTTCTCCTACCAAAGCTACATTGGCTAATAGATAATGCCGTTTTTCTCCCAATTTGATGGTATGTCCAGCTATTTCGGCTGTTTTCAAAATATCCTTTCTTATAACTGAATCATTGAAGAAAGTTGAAGCACCTGTAAAAAATGCCGTACCCGATGGACTTAACTCAAATAAAATAGGACCAGCATCCATGTCAATACCAACAGGACAAGTACGGTCCCAATATTCCTTTAATCCGGTAACAAAACTATCCTTCCAAAACAACGATTTCAATTTCTCATATTGTTCATTAGCAAAAGCCTCATCGATAAAGGTCAAGTAATAGCAATTCAAAGCAGCATACGAGCCTTTAACAGGAGCATCTTCATATCGTTTCCCATTCTCATCAACAAACGAGACAAGTAAACCTGTCTTTTCATCTATCCATTCCTTCTTAGCTTTCTGCACCCACTTTTTTACAGTAGAACGATACTTGCCATTGTTCATATCGGCATATTCGTTTAGCGCAATAATGGCTACCAGCATATCAGGAATGTAAATTGCCTCATCCGGATAAGTAGGCAGATTAAGCCCTTTACTCACTACAATGCGGTGATTCATCGTTTCGCATAAAGAAGATAACAACTTGTCATGTTTTTTGTCACCACTTATTTCTTTATAACCACAAATCATCCATGCCAAATGGCTTAAATAAGATACATGACTATTATCTCCATGAAGACTTTTCAAAGGATCTTCATTCCATCTCATGGAATCGTAATATCGCATTTCCGGAGACATAACAATGTGAATCAAGCTATCTATATGTTGTAGATTCTCTTCTTTTGTTTCCGGATACAAATGAGACAAATTGACTAATGAAGCCGATAGCATCGAGCAAGAATACAAAGCCCATTCTCCTTGAAATTGAACCCCAATACCACCAGGCATTTCGTCTAATACATTTCGAGGAGTTGTTATAAGTTTATCGACCAGATAATTTCTTCGTTCGAGAATGTCGGCTTTTTCACTCTCCATGGAATCATGTCCTTTACAGACAAATGAAACACTTAACGATTTTAACAAAATAAAGAAAAGAACAATTGCTGTATATTTGACAATGCTTCTCAATCTATATTTATTGGGGATTCTCCTCCATATTTTTGAAAACACTTTAGTGATAAGCAAACAAGCAAGACCATAGAAAGGCAATCCCCAACAAGCCTCTACCGAAGCACTCCAATTTTCGACTACATAAAATAAAAATGTTGCTAAGCCCACATAAACGATATATGGAGAAAACACCCAACGCATCCTTGTTTCTTTTGGTATATATTCCCAATACACCGCATAAAGAGAAGTATAAAGAAGCATAGAAACAATTGTCCCTACACCATATTCATAGTTCCATAAATAGGGCATCAGGAAATATAGGACAACTTGCAAAATGAACCATTTACCTATTCCTAATGCACAATCAATACTTTTTATGAAATTATCGTCAGACATCTTTTTTTTCCACAAACTTCAAATAGAACTTATGTATTACTTCAATAAACTCATCAGGCATTTTTTTAGCACTTTAGTTTCGATATGTTTCACATTTCTTTAATTGATGTTTTATTGATTCATCCTTCCTTTTTTTATTTTTGTTTAAACAAAAGTCTCTATAACTATATATATCATTAGAGGTGAAAACATAACATTAAACGAGTCCAAAAATCTTTTATTGGTCTTTTGATGAATAACAAGAGGAATGGAAAAACTATCCACAAAATAAAACACAGTTTATTTTACACACCCAATATATTGCGCAGAATTGTCTATTTCAGCATTATCTCTTTCAATTATTTTGTCCAAATCAAAAGTATCAGCATCAATGAAAAGGCTGCTAATTTTAGTCATTTATCTATATGTTTTTCAAGCCTTATACTAATATTCATTCATTTTGTTCATAAAACCATTAAATACCTTTTCTTTCTTTGGGTATAATATCCTGTATACAATCTATATTTTAATTTGTCATATACATAACTATAGTTATTATCAATGAATGAAATAATATTTGAAATCTATCTTCATTATTTGTGCGATTCCTTAATTAAAACAGCAAATTCATTTAAGCTTTTGCCAAAAAAGAATGTAAAACCTATCCTTTTTTATCAATCATTACAAATTATCTTTTGTCTTTCAAAATCAATAATCCACTTGTTTTCCAACATAAATAGAGTACCTAGAATGCCATGTATTTGTACTTCAGTTTCTTTTTGTACTTGTTCAATGGTATCTGTGCCATCAAATACTGAAAAGGTGGAAGTATAGTCAATTCCTTCAAAGTTAAAAGTTGCTTTTATAACGGAAGTTTCTGTGTAATGTCCCTCTATGCCCATTATATTTTGCATATTATCTAAAAGCATAAATTCATCTTTTAAGTGTTCATATACATAAGAAAATAAAACATTATGTGTAGCACCTGTATCTATTAGAAAACATAATTATTTTAGTTTTACAGATATTATAATCAGTTGTAAACCAACCTTTTATAAACCTAATATCAACGAAAATTCCATATGTCTATACATTTAAATCATTCATTTATCGTGCATTTACATCTCATTCATAAGCATCAGCCAACCCATTTTCAACATCTTCTTTACTCCAACCACTATAATAAGCTTGTTCATCTCCATAAGGGTCACTCCAATTATCTACATCATTCATTTTTTCAGACTCATAATCCCAAAAAGATATTTTGTGATATGTAACTTTCGAAATAGTTTCTTTAGAAGTTGCCTTATCAATGGGAAATGTAGTCTTACCTATATCTGATTTTTCTATTAGCAAAGGAAACATTTTACCGCTGCTATTGGCTACGATAGATATGACAGGTTCTTTGGGGATGCCTTTCAGATAAACAAAACCGATATTAGCTCCATAAGTGAAATATAATTGTCCCGTATTCGGCATTTTCTTAACATATAGATGCTTGCAGTTTACTAAATCTTTAAACGCTTCTACAGAGTAGGTACAAATATAAGTTAATCCATCAAGAATAATCCTATTAGCTAATTGATGGAGATTTAATTTTTCTTCAATATCCCCAATAAAAGCTTTAATGGTAAAAAGATATTCTTCCTTTAAAGCCCATATTTTATCATATTTTATTGGGACAATAATATTTCCTTGTGTATCTATTATTCCCCATTTATTCTTTTCTTCAAAGTATTGATATACCATTACACGAGAAAAACCACAAGTAAATTGTGAATCACACCAAGAATACTTGCCAAATGGAATTACTTGTTTATTAGTTTTATCTATATAGGCATATTGGTATTGATGGTTTCTTACTAATGATAAACCACAACTGAATGGATACATTTCCATATATTGAGGCGAAATAATAACTTGGTCTTTGGAGTTCTTTACTCCATATAATCCATTTTCTTGAAAAATAATTAAATCCTTGTCCATTATCTGATGCCCTATTGTAGCCATACTACAAAAGAAAGGTATGATACTTTTCTGTTTAGTCCAAGGTATCATCACAACACCTACAATCACAAACTAAGAAACCCCACACCTGTTAGTATGAGTATTCACTTCCTTATTGCTGTGATTGTCAGTCTTCACAGTGGTGATTTTAAGATTTACACAAGCAAGAAGTAAACATTTCTTTTCTAATATGTCTTTATTCAATTTTTATTTCATTCGCATTGTTTTTGCAAAGATAGGATTTTCCTGTATTATTCTATCATACAATAAGCCTTTTGTAAAACCTATTTGACATATTAGACAACATAGGTGTGGTTTTCTCTTGTTCATTTACCTTTCATTTAAAATATACTTATTTTGTCAGATTCCCATCTGATACATGAGCGATCAAACAGAATCTTATACTTCTCCCCTTTCTTCCCTATAGGGATAAACATATTAATATCACATTGATAACCTTCTAAAGCTTTCTCGAATATGTTTCGTATTCGAGAAATTTTCTCATTAGCAGAGTTCTTGGTTGGATCTACAAGGTCGTCAATGCTCTGCTCCTTCAACGATTTATAAGAAACTTCCCGATAATATTCCATTAGTTCTTCCCGATAATCACTCAGTTCCTTAATGGCTATTCCTTCGGGATGTTTCAATAGAGCAAAATATAAAGCCTTAGGTAACGAAGGCATCTTGATTTCTACTATCTGATGACCTTCTGCATCTGTCAGATAAATATGATAGTCCTTATCAATAACCAAAAGGAAGCCTGATTCCAATTTTTGCTTTCTGCTTGGCATTTCCACAAATGGCTGATTGGAAAGATAACGGATAAAATCTGCAAAAGCACGTTGCCAGTCAGTACCTGGCCGATGCGGGAACAATATATAATTGTATCGGGTCTTATTCATGACATCATCTGGTTGAGGTATGAAATGAAGAAACCCAACGCAATCGTTAGGCAAATGTTCTTCCGTAAACAAGGAATTCCAGTACATGCTCTCATTTCGTTTTTTGTTATCCAAGGCTTGAAAGACTAAATTACTTGCATTATCCTTTATGTAATTGCCAAGTAAATCTTGTTCGTCTTGAATATCTATCGCATGAGCTGGCAGATAAGTCAAATAATATCCATATTGCTTAAAGATAGCGCGGAGCTGGCCTAAATGCTTTTGGATATACTGATTGAGTTCGGCATGGGCATATTTCTCCAAGAACACAAGTTCGTGTTGGTTTCCGAATATATGCGGATGTCGAATCTCCACTTCGTAATGAGGAAATACAAAGTTGTCGAAAGGATACTTTACAACTGGCTTTTTAAATAGTTCAACGGATGTGTTCGCTTGTCTTTCCTGAATATCATCTTCTACTAAATCATCGTTTAAAGGATTCCATGGATTCGGTGTTTCTTCAAACTCCTTTTGATAGACAGAACGAGGCGCTACCATATTTCCTGTTGATGGTTCATTACAAAAGATGTATTCCAATTCAGGGGCATGTGATTGGATAACAGTTCGTCTTCTGCGTTCGGAATAAGGAAATTCTAATACCTGAAGGCATATGTTCAAATTTTTAAGAGTGTCATTCATTCCGAAATAAACTATTTCTGTCATAACATTGTCTTTAACACTATCAGCCAACTGGAAATACTTTTTAGCAGAATGAAAATATCCGGCATCTGCATACAAAACACCTAAGTTAATTGCTGCATAATAATTATTGTGCTTTTCAACTGCTTTCTTATACCATATTGCCGCTTGTGTATAATCTATAGGCGTGAATGTACCGAAATGATAGGAAAGTCCTGTCATGAACATTCCCATTTCATGACCAGCTTCACCACCCTTTTGTATCCATTGAAAACCTTCTGATATTTGATGAGTCATGCATAAAAACAATCCATGAGCAACCATACCCGCAGGAGAACCTCCTTCTGCTGCCTTTAGCATGTACATCCGTTGTTCTTTTATATTTTCATGCAAGGAAGCTATGAGAGTATAGGCTCCTACATAGTGGTGTTTCTCTGCCAACAAAAACAAATCAGCCAACAAGTGTTCCCTTACCTCTTTATTCTCTTCTTCTTGAAACCAAGAATTATCATAGTCCTTCAAGTTTTTGATTGCATTAGGTATGTGTTCATAATAAGATGAATCTGTTACACCATTTTCAGAAAGAATTTCATTTTCGATGCAATCTGTGTCAACTGGATAACTGAAAGTAAAGTAACTTGGACCAATGGAATAGAAGGTATATAAAGGGGATTGCCACTCTTTAGCTTCTTCATATACTACTTGTACTTCTTCGGCACTAGTCTGTTCTGAAGAGTCTTGCTTTTCAAGTTTAAATAGATTCTTAAGATATTCCATTACTCCGTCTATATGTTTCTTCGTTTCATTCATATTTGCAAAGGTAATGGAAATATGTACTTACGAGTCATAAAATGTCAGAAATCAGACTTGTGCAAGGCTTGCAAATACGAAAAACATAGAAATTATAGTAAAATCAATTCTGTATAATGTCAGCTAGAATTTATATATAGTAAATTACATTAATTTTATAGAGGTCTACGTATTATCAATGTATAGCATCAATTCTGAATCATAACTTCATTATCTTCATTCACATTGGTACACAGGGATTTTCGATGAAGTTCCGCAATGAAGAATTTCTATATTCGTATAAATTTTCGATTCTCAGAATATCATGCAATAAATAGAGAAAAACACAAGAAAATACCCTTCACCCCCTTCACCAAAACAGCAAATCAAAAACGCCTTGGTATTTGAGACAAAACGCCTAAGCGTTTTAAGTGAAACGTCAAGGCGTTTTTTAAAAAGACCTTGGTCTTTCTTTTGCAGGAATATATTGTTTGGGTTGGTTCAATTTCTTGGCAAAGAAGCCTACTTTCAGAAAATGCGGAACTTCATTCGGGAAGTTCATTGCAAAAGGTTGATTTATAAGAAGTCTGAACTTCCTGAAGTTCTATCGTGAAAATGTTTTTGCGATACTATAATTTGCCCATTTAGGAATATCCATGTATTTTTGTAGGACTTTAAATTAATAATGGATATGAAAAAACAACTATCATTGATTTTCATTGCGTTGATGCTTATTGCCTATCCTGTTTGGGGGCAAAAGAAGTCTGATATTGAGAAGCACCTTGAAAAGATTGGCTTGCAGAACGTAGCCGAAGAAATTCCTGGCATTGAAGTGTATATGGTGTATGCTACTCCCTATAATTTTATGGGTAGGGTGCTGTACGAGGGTCTTGATGAGGCATATCTCGTGCCAGAAGCCATGGAAAAGCTGAGAAAGGCAAACGAAATTTTGAGAAAGAAAAGAATGGACCTTCATTTGGTGGTTTATGATGCGGCAAGACCTCGCTCTATCCAAGAACAGATGTGGAAGGTGGTGGAAAACACCGATTTGCAGGATTTCGTGGCCAATCCGAACAAGAGTGGCGGTGGACCGCACAATTATGGTGTAGCTGTTGATGTTACGCTTGTAGACTGTACGGGTCATCCTATTCCGATGGGATCTGAATATGACTATTTTGGCAACAGGTCGCGTGTTGATATGGAGGCTGAGTTATTTGAACAGGGCGAAATCAATCGTCGTGAGTTGTTGAATCGTCGCCTTTTGCGCGAGATTATGACAGAAGCTGGATGGCTTGTAGAACCATCGGAATGGTGGCATTTCAATGCTATGCCAACTGCTGAGGCCAGCAAGAAACTTCCTGTTATCAAGTAAATTCGACAAAGCAATAAATATAATAATAGCGACTCTGGAAAGAATCGCTATTATTTTTTTGTTCGTTTATTCAATATTGAATATTTGACTGAAACCAGACATATCGAATACGTTCTTAACCAAAGGCTGAAGGTTACGTATAATGAGTTTGCCACCCTTTTGAGCAATCATTTTGTACAAACTAAGGAATACACGTAAACCAGAACTACATATATAATCCATTCCTTGGCAATCTACAATAACCATATCACCGAGATTCACTTCAAGCGATTCTATATTTCCTTCCATTTCCTTCAGATTAAGTGAATTCATCGGATAATCGATGTAAATCATGTGTGTTTTAAAAGTCTTATCTTCCATGTATATTTATTTAAGTGATTTTTCTACACAAAAATAATATATTTTTGGATATGCATCGATACGTTTTGAGATTTTCCTGTATAAAATGGTATGCTTTTGAATATTTAGCTTAAGCTGGTCGGCGAATAGGGTGAATGGTAGAAAGAGGTAAAAAAGTACTCCTTTCACCGAAACGTTTAGAAAATCAATTCATTTGTTTCCGGTGAAAGGAGTGAATGTTGTTAATGGTAACGCCTTGAGAAAAGGCTTTTTTTATGCCATGGAACCGCCTACAATATCCAGCAATTCGTTAGTGATGGCTTGCTGACGGGTCTTGTTGTACATCAGGGTGAGTTCCTGAAGCAAATCGTCGGCATTGTCGGTGGCAATTTGCATGGCCATGGTGCGGGCAGCATGTTCGGATGCATTCGAGTCGAGCAACACGGTATAGAGCTTCATGCGGAGAACCTTGGGCAAGAGCATAGTCAATAACTCTTCGCGAGAAGGTTCGAGGATGTAGTCTGTTTCTTGTGGATGTACTCGAGATCCTTCCTCCTTTCGGTCGTCTGGATGACAAACCTCAGAAGACATAGGCAAATACACTTCATGCGTAAGAATCTGCGAAGCAGTACTCTTGAAGTGGTTGTAGAGCAGTTCTACCCTATCCACTTCGCCATGAGCAAACATGTCCATCAGTTGTTGAGCTAAGGACGAAGCCTCTGCAAACGATGGCTTGTCGGCCATTTGCTGGAAGTCACCCTGCACGATATATCCATGCTTCTGCAAGGCATCGGCTACCTTCTTCCCTACCGGATATATCAAGACATTCTCGGCACCCAAAGCCTTGTGTTCTTCCAGCCAGGCTGTGGCTTGCCTGATGACATTGGCATTGAAGCCTCCACAAAGACTGGAGTTGGACGAGAACACTACAAGAGCCACACGCTTTACCTCGCGAGGGGTGTTCCACAACAGAACCTCCCCACCACTCAGTAAGTTGGTGAGCAGTCCGTGCAGACGGCGTTCGTAAGGAAGCATATTGGCAATAGCCCCCTGAGCCTTGTGTAGCTTGGCAGATGCCACCATCTTCATGGCCGAAGTAATCTTCCGCGTATTGTTCACGGTGGCTATGCGTCCTTTGACTTCTTTCAGTGATGCCATAATGCGTTACTTTTTAAAGGTCTTGGCTGTTTCTGAGGCCACTTGTTCGATGATGATGGTCACTTCGTCGTTGATGACTCCCGAAGCCAATATATCGATGACATCCGACTGGTGCTTGGTACGGAGCACATCCAGGAAGCGTTGCTGGAATTCCTGTACTTGTTCGATGGCAATGTCGCGCATCAAGCTATGTACACCGCAATAGAGCACTGCAATCTGTTCGCCCACCGGCATCGGACTATACTGAGGTTGGATGAGCAACTGGTTGTTCTTGCGTCCGCGGTCGATGGCCATAGCAGTCACGGCATCCATATCGCTACTGAATTTCGAGAATGCTTCGAGCTCACGATACTGAGCCTGGTCTATCTTCAACGTACCGGCTACCTTCTTCATACTCTTGATTTGCGCACTACCCCCTACACGCGATACCGAAATACCCACGTTGATGGCCGGGCGGAAACCTTGGTTGAAGAGGTCGGTTTCGAGGAATATCTGTCCGTCGGTGATGGAAATCACGTTCGTAGGGATATAAGCCGAAACGTCGCCTGCTTGAGTCTCGATGATAGGCAATGCGGTCAATGATCCACCACCCTTTACTCGTCCACGAAGGCTTTCCGGAAGGTCGTTCATTTGTTCGGCCACTTCCTGCTGTTTGATGATCTTGGCAGCACGTTCCAACAAGCGTGAGTGCAGATAGAAGATATCACCCGGATAGGCTTCACGGCCCGAAGGACGACGAAGGATAAGGGATACTTCGCGATAGGCCACAGCTTGCTTCGAAAGGTCATCGTATACTACAAGGGCATCGCGACCGGTATCGCGGAAATACTCGCCGATGGCAGCTCCGGCAAACGGAGCGAAGTATTGGAGGGCAGCCGGATCGGCAGCTGTAGCAGCTACTACAATGGTGTAGTCCATGGCTCCCTTTTCCTTGAGGGTATTCACGATATTGGCTACCGTTGAGCCTTTCTGACCCACGGCTACGTAGATACAATACACCGGCTTTCCGGCATCGTAATTAGCCTTCTGGTTGATGATGGTATCGATGGCAATGGCGGTCTTACCTGTCTGACGGTCGCCGATAATCAACTCGCGTTGGCCACGTCCGATAGGAATCATGGCGTCTACCGACTTGATACCAGTCTGCAACGGCTGGTTCACCGGTTGACGGAAGATTACCCCAGGAGCCTTGCGTTCAAGCGGCATTTCAAAAAGTTCGCCACCAATCAGGCCACGTCCGTCGAGCGGAGCACCGGTTGGGTCGATAACGCGTCCCAGCATACCCTCGCCCACCTGGATGGAAGCAATGCGCTTGGTGCGTTTCACCACCATGCCTTCCTTGATTTGGTCGGTAGGTCCGAGCAACACGGCACCCACGTTGTCCTCTTCCAAGTTCATCACAATGGCCTTGATGCCGTTTTCGAACTCCAGCAATTCGTTGGCTTCGGCGTTTAGCAATCCGTAGATGCGCACCACACCGTCGCTCACCTGGAGCACGGTACCCACTTCCTCGAACTGGAGGGAGGTATCGATTTCCTTGAGTTGCTGAAGCAGGATTTCGGAAACTTCACTTGGTCTTATATTTTCTGACATAGTTCTAAATATTTAATTTGGCACGGAGCCAAAATCAAAATCATACGATTCTTCGGTTCTTCTCTATAAACTGCTGCTTGATGCGTCGCATCTGGTCGGCCACGCTGGCATTGAGGCGATAGGTGTTGATTTCGAAGATGAAACCACCTTCGATGCTCGGGTCTACCTTGGTGGCAAACTCGGCTGTACCTCCGGCACTCTCTACCACAATCTTGCGGATGCGATCCACTTCTTCGGGAGCAATGGGTACGGCTGTGGTGAGCTTGCCCACACGGATTTTCTCCTGCTTCCGGTAGAGGTCGATGAAGCACTGGTTGATGTTGATGAGAAACTTCTCGCGCTTCTCTTCCATCACCAGGCTGAAGAACTTCTGCATCTGCTTCGAGATATTCCCTCCTGCTGCCTGCACCAACACGCTGAGCTTGTTTTCACGAGTCATGACGGGTTTCTCCAAGGCTGCTTTCAAGGCAGGCACTTCGCGGAAACTTTTCCGCAAGGTCAAGGCCTCCTGATACACTTGCTTGGCTACCCCGGCATCGTTAGCAAACATAAGCAACGCTCGGGCATATCGCATGGAAATGGCACCTGTATTCATGGCAATCAGTTTTTAGAAACGTTGGTCAATTCGTCCAGCATCCGGTCAATCATCTGCATCTGCTCCTTGTCGCTTTCAAGGTTCTTGCGAAGTACCTTCTCGGCAATGTCTACCGAGAGGATGGCTACTTGCCGACGGATATCACGGATGGCATCTTCCTTTTCTGTCTGGATCTGACGACGCACTTCGGCCAACATCTTGTCGCCTTCCATGCGGGCCTGTTCCTTGGCTTCACGAACAATGCGTTCGCGGGCCTCAGCAGCTTCCTTCAAGATGCGCATCTGTTCCTCGTTGGCTTTCGCCAGGATATTTTCGCCTTCTGCCTTGATGTTGGCCAGCTGTTCGTTGGCTTCCTTGGCCACAATGAGCGAGTGGTCGATGTACTGCTTGCGTTCGTCCACCATCTTGGTGATGATGGGAAAGCCGAATTTGGCGAGCACAAAGAACACGATGCCGAAGGAAAGCACCATCCAGAAAAGCAAACCGCTATCGGGCACTAACAATGACATAGGCTCGGACGATTAGAGTGCAAGGAAACAAACCACGATGGCAAACAGGGCAACACCTTCCACCAGGGCGGCGATGATAATCATGCTCATACGGATATCGCCGGCAGCTTCCGGTTGGCGTGCAATGGCTTCCATGGCCGATGCACCGATCTTACCGATACCCAGAGCGGCACCGATTACAGCGATAGCAGCACCAAGGGCTGCACCCAACTTACCTAAACTTGCGCCTGCGGCTGCTTGCAATAAAATACTTGATAGTAACATAGTCTTATAAGATTTAATGGTTTATATTATTTATTTGTTTTCTTAATGATGATGAGGTTCTACCCTTGACATGCCGATGAACACCGAAGAAAGCATGGTGAACACGTAGGCTTGGATAAAGGCCACAAGAACTTCCACACAGTTCATGAAGATGCTGAACAATACGGATACAATGCTCATGGATGTACTGATAGCCACTCCCATACTGGCCGTAACGAATACGATACTGGTCAATGCCAAAATAATGGAGTGTCCGGCCATGATGTTGGCAAACAGACGGATCATCAAGGCAAATGGCTTGGTGAAGATACCGAACAGTTCGATGGCTGGCATCAACGGAATAGGGCACTTCAGGAAGACCGGTACTTCCGGCCAAAGGATTTCTTTCCAATATTCCTTGGTACCAAATACATTCACGGCAATGAACGTACAGAGTGCCAATACCAAGGTGATGGCGATATTACCTGTTACATTGCCTCCTCCCGGAAATACAGGGATTAACCCCATGATGTTGTTGATGAAGATAAAGAAGAACGCCGTGAGCAAATAAGGCGAATACTTCTTGTAGTCCTTACCGATACAGCTCTTGATGACATCTTCTTCTACCATCATGATAAACATTTCCATGAATCCGATGAAACCCTTCGGCGCTGGGCTTTCAGGAGTCTGTCGCTTGTACCAACGGGCGGTATAGAGGATGATTCCAATTACAATGAAGCAGTTGATGAACAAGGAAAGCACGGTCTTGGTGATGGAGATATCGAACGGACGAACCTCTTCCCCATTGGCTTTCACTTCCACGATTTTTCCTTCGTAGTCGCCTTCGGTAGCTATCTTGAACCCTTCGTAGCTTTCTCCTTCCGCATGAAGCAGATGCGAGGACGAGAAGCAATGCCACCCCGTTTCGCTACTATGCACGATGATAGGTAGTGAGATGCTGAAATGCTTGTCTCCCCACGAAGTGATGTGCCACTCGTAGGCATCCTGTACATGGTGGAATACAATTTCTTTCGCATCCACCTTGCCTGCTTCCTGATGTCCGCTTGCTTTCAGGGGCAATGCCAGCATCAGGCAGAAGATGAGGGCTGATATGTATGTTTTTATTCTCATATTATATTCTAATCTCTTTTGTCATTCAGAGCGAAGCGAAGAATCTCGGAGACATTCACTTTATGTTATCGAGATTCTTCCTCCCTTCGGTCGTCTGAATGACAGGTAGTTTTATTCCCTCGTTCATACCGATAGAAGAACCAACTTTCGAACACCAATGTGAGAATGTAGAATCCGAAGAATACCAGGAAAAACTCCACCTTCTTTTCATCTACCTTGACCGAATAGATGAGCAGGACAATGAGCGAGAAGAACATCTTGATGGCCTTCGTGCCCAAGTATACCAGCTGAATCTTTTTCGGTGCGAAGCGTCGGCAAGCCTCGAACATGCTGATGGTAAACCATCCGAAGATGTAGAAGAACACCGGGATGAACGGATACCATCCGAAGTAATGTTCCGGCCACCAGGTGGCGATGGCTGGTCCTATGGTCCATCCGGCTACCAGCATCAGCAAGGTGTGCCATGTGATGAAAAGTCGTTGGGTCGGTGAGGTACTCATTGGCTTACATTTCTACACAGGCGGATATTACATCATTCCTTACCTCCACGAATCCACCTGCGATGGACAATTCGGTCGGGGTTCCCTCATGCGTATAGGTAATCTTTCCGGCCACAAGTGCAGAGATGATAGCTGCGTGTCTGGGCAATACCATGAAAGAACCCGATGCACCCGGAAACTTGGCACTTTCCACTTTTCCTTGGAACACTACACCTTCGGGAGTGGCAATGGTCATATCCAAATTCTTGTTCATACTCTTTCTTAACCTTTCGCTGATTCAAGTAATTTCTTTCCTTTCGCAATGGCTTCTTCGATGGTGCCTACATTCAGGAAGGCCTGTTCCGGAAGGTTGTCTACCTCGCCGTCCAGAATCATCTTGAATCCCTTGATGGTGTCTTCGATGTTCACCATCACACCCGGTACACCGGTAAACTGCTCGGCCACCGAGAACGGTTGCGAGAGGAATCGCTGTACACGACGGGCACGGTTCACGGTCAATCGGTCTTCGTCCGAAAGCTCGTCCATACCGAGGATGGAGATGATATCCTGAAGTTCCTTGTTGCGTTGGAGAATCTGTTTCACACGCTGAGCCACGTTATAGTGCTCTTCGCCCACGATGTTCGGGTCGAGGATACGCGAAGTGGAATCCAATGGGTCTACCGCCGGATAGATACCCAATTCGGTAATCTTACGGTTCAATACCGTAGTGGCATCGAGGTGGGTAAACGTTGTGGCCGGTGCAGGGTCGGTCAAGTCGTCGGCAGGCACATATACCGCCTGTACGGAGGTAATGGAGCCGTTCTTGGTCGATGTAATGCGTTCCTGCATCTTACCCATTTCGGTAGCCAAGGTAGGCTGATAACCTACGGCCGATGGCATACGTCCGAGCAAGGCCGATACTTCCGATCCGGCTTGGGTGAAACGGAAAATATTGTCGATGAAGAAAAGGATGTCTCTTGAACCTTCGCCTTCCTTTTGGTCGCGGAAAGATTCGGCTACGGTCAGGCCCGAAAGGGCTACCGACGAACGTGCGCCAGGAGGCTCGTTCATCTGACCATACACCAAGGTGGCTTGCGACTTCTGCATTTCTTCGTAGTCTACTTTCGAGAGGTCCCAATCGCCTTCTTCCATGCTCTTCTTAAATTCTTCGCCGTAGCGGATTACGCCCGACTCAATCATTTCACGAAGCAAGTCATTACCTTCGCGGGTACGTTCCCCTACTCCGGCAAATACGGAGAAACCGTTGTGCTTCTTGGCGATGTTGTTGATGAGCTCCATGATAAGCACGGTCTTGCCCACACCGGCACCACCAAAAAGACCGATTTTACCCCCCTTGGAATAAGGTTCGAGCAAGTCGATGACTTTGATACCTGTATAAAGTACTTCTTGCGATGTGGAAAGCTCTTCGAACTTAGGCGGTTCGCGATGGATGGGGTATGCACCTTCCTTGTCCAGCTCCTTCATGCCGTCTACGGCATCGCCTACTACATTCATCAGGCGGCCTTTGATCTGGTTGCCCACAGGCATGGTGATAGGGTGTCCGGTAGGAATCACTTCCATACCTCTTCGCAATCCGTCGGTACTGTCCATGGCTACGGTGCGCACGGTGTCCTCACCGATGTGTTGCTGAACTTCGACTACGAGGGTACGGCCATCATCGCGCTTGATGGTCAGCGCATCATGAATACTGGGAAGAAGCAATGCTTCGTCAATGTTCTTTCCTTCGAAATGCACATCGACTACTGGCCCGATAACTTGGGATATATGTCCTTTCAATTGCGACATAGCTATATGTTTTTATCAGATATTAGATTCTCTTTAGGCTATAACAAAAAAGTGCAGTGCGCTTGTTTAAGACGCACTGCACAAATTTAGGAAATATTTTTATTTTACCAAATCCTAACGGATATGTTTTATAATCTGTTTTTGGTTTTATTGGTCGCTATACATACCTTCTCTTGAGAGTTGGTGCTTCAAGTTAGCTACACCCAAGGCTACTACCGCTGTTACTACCGATGTATGTTCCATGTATTCAGGAATACTCTTGGTGTAGATGTCGCGTTCTGTATGCCAGATTTCGCCATAGTTGAAGTTGTAACCCTTGAAATCCTGTTCGCGGAAACCGTATGTAGGAACGCCCTGTACGGCAAATACAGTAGCGTCGGTACCACCCATGCTTGTCGGTTTCGGACGTGGTTGAGCTACGGTTACTTCGAACGGATATTCCGGATTGATGTCCTTGATAGGCTTGCAGATTTCCACGAAGTCATCGTACATGGCCTTAGGAACAGAGATACCTACCGGAGGAGTCGGACCACCATCGCGGTTGAAGAGGTTTGCAATCTTGCCCAATTCCTTCTTGTGAGTTTCGCAGAATGCCTTTGCACCGAGCAAACCGAATTCTTCGCCAGCGAAGCCTACGAAGAGGATGGTACGCTTTGGCTTAGCACCCGAGAGGGCAATCAAGCGGGCTGCTTCCATCATCGGAGCGATACCTGTACCACAGTCTACACCACCTGTTGAAACGTCGTATGCATCGAGGTGACCGCTGATAATTACGTATTCATCCGGATATTGTGTACCCTTGATCGATGCTACCACGTTGTGATACTTGATAGGACCGAGCTTGAAGTGGTTGCGGATATCGAATTCCAACCAGAATTCGCGACGTTCCTGAGCCATCTTCTTGATAACGGCAAACTGGTTTTCGTCCAACTTGATTTCGCAGATTTCAGGCAAGTTGTCGAATGTAGTGCTCTTGTCGTTCACCATCGGACGGTCGTAAAGCGCACGGATAGGCACTTGCGATGACTGGATGAAGCCCAATACACCTGCTTCTACCATTTCGCGATAGAACAAACCTGGGATTTCCTTCAATTCCAAGAGAGGCTCGTTGGTGTTGTTCATGCGGTTCTTCATGCGGATTTCGTTGTTCTTCTTGGCGATTTCTGCATTCTGAAGCTTCTGTTCGGCACGGATAGAGTCATCCTTTGCTGCGTGTGGGAAAGGCCAGCCTGCGTTAGTACCGCCTACCAATACCCATGCACCCTTCAACTGATGCTTCATGCGGTCGAACTCAGCTTGCGATTGCGGTTCGATGAGTACGTGACCTCTCTGCAAACCCTTTGTACCCGATGTATAAGAAGGTGTACAGAAGTGAAGGTTCATCGGTTGGTCACCACCAATCATACGACCGAACCAAGGACCGCGGTTGAAACCTACAGGCACTTCGCCTGCTTCTTCCAAGTGAGCTTCGATGCCCCACTTCTTGAACTCGCGCAACATCCATTCTGCTGCATTTTCGTATGCATCCGATCCGATGAGACGACCACCAAAGCGGTTACTCAAGATATCGAGGTGATGCATGGTCTGATTGTCAGTCTTGGCCGTTTCGATAATCTTCTTTACGGCCGCCGGTTGAGCATAGGCATTACCGGCAAATAAAGTCGCAGCTACGAAAGCTGCCATAAAGAATTTTTTCATGTAATGCTAAATTTAACGTTTAAAGTGGGCGCAAAGATAATGTTTATTTTTTAAAACAAGCATTTTACTAACAAATTTATACTTCATCCTTAAAATAATCTTTCGGTGCCTGAAATGAATGTCCAAGCGTTTTGCCTCAAACGCCTTGACGTTTTCACTTAAACGCCTTGACGTTTTGATTGGAATGCCTAAGCGTTTTTTCGTAAAAAGAATTGGAAGTACATTATATTTATAATATATTTGCAAAAGGTTTACAAAAATTTAATATATGGCTAATAAAGAATTAGGACGAAGAGGGTTTCTTAAGAAACTGGGCATGGCAGGTGCGGTAGTTTCGGGAGCTTCTCTGGCTGGTTGTTCATCGAACAACGAGTCCAATAAGAAATGGTCTGTAGAAGGTACGGGTGGTGAGCCTACAGGTGAAATGACATACCGTATCAATCCGAATACAGGCGACAAGGTTTCTCTGCTTGGCTACGGATGTATGCGTTGGCCGATGAAGAAGAACGAAGAAGGAAAAGATATTGTCGATCAGGAAAAGGTGAACGAATTGGTAGACTATGCCATCGAGCATGGAGTAAACTTCTTCGATACGGCTCCGGTATACCTCCAGGGGCAATCGGAAACGGCTATGGGTATCGCCCTCAAGCGCCATCCGCGTGAGAAGTTCTTCATCGCTACCAAGATGTCGAATCCTCGCATCCCAGACTTCAAGCAATCGGTAGAAATGTACCGCAACTCTCTGAAGAACCTTCAGGTGGATTATATCGACTACTACCTCCTCCACTCCATCGGTGGCGGTAAGGGCATCGAAACATTCAAGGAACGCTTCATCGACAATGGTTTGCTCGACTTCCTCTTGAAGGAACGCGAAGCCGGACGCATCCGCAACCTCGGATGGTCATTCCATGGCGATGTGAAGACATTCGATTACGTGTTGGCTATGGATGTGAAGTGGGATTTCGCCATGATCCAGCTCAACTACGTGGACTGGAAGCATGCTTCACGCAACAACCATGCCGAATACTTGTACAACGAATTGGCTAAGCGCAACATTCCGGTAAACATCATGGAACCGTTGTTGGGTGGCCGATTGGCAAAGATGAGCGACCACTTGGTGGCACGCCTCAAGCAACGTCGTCCGCAAGATAGCGTGGCATCGTGGGCATTCCGTTTTGCAGGACATTATCCGGGCGTACTCACCGTACTCAGTGGTATGACCTACAAGGAGCACCTCGTGGACAATCTCAAGACTTTCTCTCCACACGAACCGCTTACCGATGAGGAATTGGAATTCTTGGAAGAAACCGCTCAGCTCTACAAGCAATACCCTATCGTAGATTGCAACGACTGTAAGTACTGTATGCCTTGTCCGTATGGTATCGATATTCCGGGCATCCTCTTACATTATAATAAATGTGTGAACGAAGGTAATGTAGCCAAGAGCAGTCAGGATCCGAACTATCGCGAAGCAAGACGCAAGTATCTGCTAAGCTACGACCGTACGGTAGCCAAGCTCCGTCGTGCCGACCATTGTACCGGATGCGGTCAGTGTAACGAACATTGTCCTCAGAAGATTGATATTCCGAAGGAAATCCATCGCATCGACAAGTTCATCGAACAATTGAAACAGGAAACTTTATAATACATAGAAATTATGAATAGTAAGATAAGAAAAGCATTGGCAGCGGTATTCTTCGTGCTGATTACCCTGCTCTTCCTCGATTTTACGGGAACCATTCATGCATGGTTCGGCTGGATGGCGAAGATTCAGTTCCTTCCGGCAGTGCTTGCATTGAATTTCGGAGTGGTGATTGCTTTGGTATTGCTCACTCTCCTTATGGGACGCATCTATTGCTCGGTGATTTGTCCGTTGGGCGTATTGCAGGACATCTTTGGATGGTTCGGCAAGAAGGTCAAGAAGAACCGTTACACATACTCAAAACCTTTGAGCGTGTTGCGTTACGTTATGTTGGGTGTGTTGGTCGTAGCATTGGTAGCTGGCTTTACTTCGGTAGCTGCGCTCATTGCTCCGTATAGCGCATTCGGTCGCATTGCATCCAACCTCTTTGCACCGGTTTACTTGTGGGGCAACAACTTGTTGGCTACATGGGCAGAAAGTGCAAACAGCTATGCTTTCTATAGTGTAGACGTATGGTTGAAGGGTGGCATTACCCTTGTGGTAGCTATCGTTACATTGGTGGCTCTTTTCGTATTGGCGTTCAAGAATGGCCGTACTTATTGCAACACTATCTGTCCGGTGGGAACTGTGCTCGGTTTCCTTTCTCGCTACTCTTTCTTGAAGCCGGTAATCGATACTGACAAGTGTAATGGTTGCGGTCTTTGTGCTCGCAATTGCAAGGCATCTTGTATCGACTCGAAGAACCATGCCATCGACTATAGCCGTTGTGTAGTATGTTTGGATTGTATCGACAAGTGCCGTCAGGGAGCTATCAAGTATGTTCCTCGTGCGAAGGCTGCTCAACAGGCTGCACCATCGGGAGCAAGTGCCGACAAGGGTCGTCGTGCTTTCATCGCTTCATCAGTCATTGTAGCTGGCGCAAGCGTAGCTAAGGCTCAAAAGCTGAAGATGGATGGTGGTTTTGCTACTATCGAAGACAAGAAGATTCCAAATCGTGAAACTCCTATTACCCCTCCGGGCTCGTTGAGTGCAAAGAACTTGGCTCAGCATTGTACAGCTTGTCAGTTGTGTATTTCGGCATGTCCTAACCAGGTGCTTCGTCCATCGGGTGGCTTGAACAACTTCATGCAACCGGAAACTTCTTACGAACGTGGCTATTGCCGTCCGGAATGTACCAAGTGTTCGGAAGTATGTCCTACCGGTGCTATCAAGCCGATTACCAAGGAAGAAAAGACAGCTATTCAGATTGGTCATGCTGTATGGGTTGCTGAAAACTGTATCGTGAATGCCGATGGTCAGAAGTGCGGTAACTGTGCTCGCCATTGTCCGACAGGTGCTATCCAAATGGTTCCGAAGGATGCCAACGACAAGAAGTCATTGCAGATTCCGGTTATCAATACCGAACGTTGTATCGGTTGCGGTGCTTGCGAAAACCTCTGTCCGTCGCGTCCGTTCAGCGCTATCTATGTAGAAGGTCACGAAGTTCATCGTGAAATTTAAATATAAAGTGGATGTGTAGAAATGCACATCCACTTATTTTTTAGGCACGGATTACACGGATTAACACGGTTTTAAGTATATGTTTACATTAAATATATCCGTGCCATCCGTGTAATCCGTGCCTAAAATAATATTATGAGGTATTTCCTATAAATTCATCAGTTGCATCACCACCACATCGCGGAAAGTCTTTCCGGTACGCATCCAGTCCTTTAGGTAACCACACTCCTCGAAACCGCATTTCTGGAAGAGTCTACGGCATGCTTCATTCGTAACGTCTATATGAGCATAGAGCTGATGAAGTCCCAGGAAATCGAAGCTATGTGCTATCAGGAGGCGCAAGGCGAGCTCTCCTACTCCTTTCTGTCTACATTCCTTGGCTACCACAATCCCTACCTCTGCCCGGTTATGGAAAGGCTCGAAATTGAACAAGTCGATGATGCCTACCACCTGCTTATCGGGCGATTCAATCATCAGTCTCAGCTGATTGTCGGCAAAGATATCGTTTCGGGTGGATTCGATGTATTGCTTCAGGAAGAAACGAGAATAAGGGCCGGTTACGTTGCCCACTTCCCATAGCGAGGGAGTGTTCTCGAACTGCATCATGCAAGCCAAATCTTCCGGCTCGGGTGCACGTAGTATATATCCGTCTTTCTGAAGCAAATCCATGGTCTTGTTTATTCGTTAATGTCTTCTTGCAAATCGAGTTCGTTCTTGATACGGCTTTCCGATGGAATGCAGAACAAGGTAGCGATAAGCGCCATGCAAGCACAGAACAAGTTAGTGGTGTTCATGGTCAAATAATAGAACGATACGCCGAGAATAGCCGGAACGAAAAGCAATGCCAAACGTACATCGCTCCAAATGCGGTAGCTCTTCAACGCCTGTTGCAAAGGAAGTTCCTTGATGCGCTTCACCAAGCTCAGGTTGAACATGCGTAGAGCGAAAGGAATCAAGCTGATAGTCAGCAAGATGCTTACGCTCTGGAAGATGTATTCCATCTGAGCGTTTCCTTCGTATACTCCCTTTTGGAATGTGCCGGTTTCATAGAGAACGGCCAATAATATAGGTGCAGCCCATACGGATAGAAGTGCACACTTCTGAATGTTCAGGATTTGTTTGATTTGTTCTTTCATAATCTTTACATATTTCCAGTAAATAATGTTCTGTTTACGATAGAGCGACCGAGGGTAACCTCATCGGTATATTGCAATTCGTCGCCGATGGATATACCTCTGGCAATCACGCTCATTTTCACATCATAAGGAGCCAGCTTGCGGAAGATGAAGAAGTTCGTGGTATCCCCTTCCATGGTGGAACTGAGTGCCAAGATCACTTCCTTTACCGTACCGCTCTTTACACGCTCTACCAGGCTCTCTATCTGCAAGTCCGATGGGCCTATGCCGTCCATGGGCGAGATTACTCCCCCCAGTACATGATACAATCCACGGAACTGCTGGGTGGCTTCTACGGCCATCACATCGCGCACATTCTCCACCACACAGATGGTCGATGCATCGCGTCCCGGGTTGGCACATATCAGGCAAGTCTCCGTATCGGATATGTTGTGGCACACCTTGCAATACTTCACTTCACGCTTTAGGGTCATGATGGCATTGCCGAACGAATCGACCGCCGAACGTTCCTGACGAAGCAGGTGAAGCACCAGTCGCATGGCTGTTTTTCGTCCGATTCCAGGTAGTTTTGCAAATTCTCCAACCGCTTTTTCCAGCAGTTGGGAAGGATATTGTTGGCTCATTCTGATTTTCTTCTGTGATAATGGCCGCAAATTTACACGTTTTTGAGGGTTTTTCCGTACATTTGCACAAGAAATTAGAAAATTATGGAAATTAAAAGTGCTGAATTCGTTATCAGTAATACGAAGGTAGACCTCTGTCCGAAAGGAAATCTGCCGGAATATGCATTCATCGGCCGCTCCAATGTGGGCAAGTCGAGTTTGATTAATATGCTCACCAAGAAGCCGAAACTCGCCATGACTTCGGCTACTCCTGGTAAGACGTTGCTCATCAATCACTTCCTCGTGAACAAGGAATGGTACTTGGTGGACTTGCCGGGTTATGGCTATGCAGCCCGTGGCAAGAAGCAGGTGGACAAAATCCAGAAAATCATCGAAGACTATGTATTGGAACGTGAGCAGATGACCAATCTGTTCGTGCTCATCGACATCCGTCTCGAACCGCAGGTTATCGACCTCGAGTTCTTCGAATGGTTGGGCGAAAACGGTGTTCCTTTCTCCATCATCTTTACCAAGGCCGATAAGCTCAGTGTAGGTAAGGCAAAAGCCAATGTCAATGCCTATATGAAGAAGCTTAGCGAGCAATGGGCTGAACTTCCACCGGTATTCATTTCTTCATCGGAAAAGAAGACAGGTCGTAATGAGATTTTGGATTATATTGATAGCATAAATAAGAATCTATAAGACTCAAATTTCGCAAGTAGAATCTATCTTCATCCCCCTGCCCCCTTCGCAAGGGGGATAATTACTTGTGAAACTTCAAATACTAAATTAGCATATGGCAAATCCCTATTTGCAAGTAGACGGACTCACCAAGTCGTTTGGCGATTTGGTGTTGTTCGAGAAAATAAGTTTCGGTGTGGCCGAAGGTCAGCGCATCGGTTTGATTGCCAAGAACGGTACCGGAAAGACCACCCTGCTGAGCATCCTCAGCGGTAAGGAAGGTTACGACGAAGGTAGCATTGTCTATCGTCGCGACTTGCGTGTGGGCTATCTGGAACAAGACCCTCACTACCCCGAAGAACTCACCGTGCTCGAAGCCTGTTTCTATCACGGTACCCCTGTGGTGCAGCTCATCAAGGAATACGAGAAGTGCATGGAGACCGAAGGCAATCCGGGTTTGGAAGACCTCCTCGCCCGCATGGAGCAGGAAAAGGCTTGGGACTACGAACGCAAGGCCAAGCAGATTCTTTCGCAGCTCAAGATCCGTAACTTCGACCAGCAGATCAAGCACCTCTCGGGTGGTCAGCTCAAGCGAGTGGCCTTGGCCAATGTGCTCATCACCGAACCGGACTTCCTGATTCTCGACGAGCCTACCAACCACCTCGACCTCGAAATGACCGAATGGCTGGAAGGATACCTCAGCCGTGGAACCTTGAGTCTGCTCATGGTAACGCACGACCGATACTTCCTGGACCGTGTGTGCTCCGAGATTTACGAAATAGACAACAAGCAGATTTACTCCTACAAGGGTAACTATAGCTACTACCTGGAGAAGCGTCAGGAACGCATCGATGCCACCAATGTGGAGATAGAACGTGCCAATAACCTCTATCGCACCGAATTGGAGTGGATGCGCCGCATGCCGCAGGCTCGTGGACACAAGGCACGCTATCGCGAAGAAGCCTTCTACGAACTCGAAAAGGTAGCCAAGCAACGATTCGATAACCGACAGGTGAAGCTCGATGTAAAAGCTTCCTACATCGGTTCAAAGATATTCGAGGCCGACCATCTCTACAAGAGCTTCGGCGATTTGAAGATTCTCGAAGACTTCTCCTACATCTTCGCCCGCTACGAAAAGATGGGTATTGTAGGCAATAACGGTACCGGAAAGTCTACGTTCATCAAGATCCTGATGGGACAGCAGAAACCGGATAGCGGTACGCTGGACATTGGCGAAACCGTCCGTTTTGGTTACTATTCGCAAGAAGGCCTGCAGTTCGATGAGCAGATGAAGGTCATCGATGTGATTCAGGACATTGCCGAAGTCATCGAACTCGGTGGCGGACGCAAGCTCACCGCATCGCAGTTCCTCCAGCATTTCTTGTTCACACCGGAGCAGCAGCACAACTATGTGTACAAGCTCAGCGGTGGCGAGAAACGCCGTCTGTACCTCTGTACCGTGCTCATGCGCAACCCTAACTTCCTGGTGCTCGACGAACCTACCAACGACTTGGATATCGTTACCCTCCAAGTGCTCGAAGAATACCTGCAGAACTTCAAGGGATGCGTCATCGTGGTGAGCCACGACCGTTACTTCATGGACAAGGTGGTCGATCACCTCTTGGTCTTCAAGGGCCAGGGCGATATCCGCGATTTCCCGGGCAACTACTCCGACTATCGCGATTGGAAGGAAGCCAAGGAACAGCACGACAAGGAGC
>JAFYWH010000016.1 GCA_017558175.1 Bacteroidaceae bacterium | reverse complement strand
GGTGGTTTCGATATCATCGGTTCTGGCCGTACTAAGTTGGAAAAGGAAGAACAGTTCGAAAAGGGTTATGAAATCATCAAGGAATTGGGTATCAAGGCATTGGTAATCATCGGTGGTGACGACTCTAATACTAACGCTTGTGTATTGGCTGAATACTATGCAGCTAAGAACTACGGTGTTCAGGTAATCGGCTGTCCTAAGACTATCGACGGTGACTTGAAGAACGAAATGATTGAAACTTCATTCGGTTTCGATACAGCTTGTAAGACTTACGCTGAAGTTATCGGTAACATCCAACGTGACTGTAACTCTGCTCGCAAGTACTGGCACTTCATCAAGTTGATGGGTCGTTCGGCTTCTCACATCGCTTTGGAATGTGCTTTGCAGGTTCAGCCAAACATCTGTATCGTATCAGAAGAAGTAGAAGAAAAGGAAATGTCTTTGGACGATGTAGTAACTTACATCGCTCAGGTTATCGCTGACCGTGCTGCTAATGGCGACAACTTCGGTACAGTATTGATTCCTGAAGGTTTGATCGAATTCATCCCAGCTATGAAGCGTTTGATCGCTGAATTGAACGATTTCTTGGCTCACAACGGTGAAGAATTCGCTATGATCAAGAAGTCTCAGCAACGCGAATACATCATCAACCACTTGTCTGCTGAAAATGCTGCTATCTATGCATCATTGCCAGAAGGTGTTGCTCGTCAGTTGTCACTCGACCGCGACCCACACGGTAACGTACAGGTATCGTTGATCGAAACTGAAAAGTTGTTGTCTGAAATGGTTGCTACTAAGTTGGCTGCTTGGAAGGAAGAAGGCAAGTATAATGGCAAGTTCGGTGCTCAACACCACTTCTTCGGTTACGAAGGTCGTTGCGCTGCTCCATCTAACTTCGATGCTGACTACTGCTACTCTTTGGGTTACACAGCTTCTATGTTGATTGCTAACGGTAAGACTGGTTACATGTCTTCAGTACGCAACACAACTGCTCCTGCTGCTGAATGGATTGCAGGTGGTGTGCCTATCACAATGATGATGAACATGGAACGTCGTCACGGTGAAATGAAGCCAGTTATCCAGAAGGCTTTGGTACGTTTGGATGGTGCTCCTTTCAAGAAGTTCGCTGCTAACCGCGAAACTTGGGCTAAGGAAACTGCTTACGTATATCCAGGTCCTATCCAGTACTTCGGCCCAACTGAAGTATGCGACGAACCGACTAAGACTTTGCAGTTGGAACAAGCTAAGTAATTTGAGGTAATTAAATACCAAATATGGGTGTCATTCAGGGTTTGTCTCTGAATGACACTTTTTTTATACCTTATATTATATAGGCGAGATTGAACCGGAACAGCTTGGCTTTTTCGATGGGAAATGGTGTGAAATAGGCTTTTCTTGGGGTTTAAGGCAAAAGAATGTGGTTGCACGTGTACAAGTTGACGGAAAAAAGCGTAACTTGCGCCCCGATTGATAGAATAAGTATATGGTGAAAACGAAAGCCACAAAGGCCACGACTACAAAACCACGCTCTGCTACCAAGCCGGTGAAGAAAAAAGCTCCGGTGCGGAAGAAAGGAAAGAAGAAAGAACCGAAGGAGATGCCCGCATGGTGCAAATATCTCTTTGGGGTACTTGTGGTGGTGGTTTTTGTTTCGGCTTTCTATTTCTTTTTTATCCGTCCGTATAGCTATCGTTGGAAGCCTTGCTATGGCTTGAAGGGGTATGGAGTCTGCATGCCTGCCGGTTTTAAGGTGCATGGCATCGATGTATCCCACTATCAAGGCGCTATCAATTGGGATATGCTGAAGAAGACCCGACAAGGAAATTTCCCTGTGGAATTCATCTTCATGAAAGCTACGGAAGGAGGGGACTTCTCGGACAACAAGTTCGTGACCAACTTCAATTCGGCCAAAACGCATGGGTTTATCCGTGGAGCCTATCATTTTTACAATCCTAAGACCGATGCCAACAAGCAAGCCGACTTCTTTATCCGCTCCGTGAAGCTCGAACCGGGCGATTTGCCTCCGGTGCTCGACATCGAAAAGAAGGGAAAGGATATCCCGAAGCTTCAGAACGATTTGAAGATCTGGCTTAAGCGCGTGGAGGCTCACTATGGGGTGAAGCCCATCATCTATGCATCTTATAAGTTCAAGACCCGCTATTTGAATGATGACTTTTTCAATGCCTATCCTTATTGGATTGCCCATTACTATGTAGATTCCGTTCGTTACGAAGGCGAGTGGAAATTCTGGCAACATACCGATGTGGGTACATTGCCGGGCATTGAAGAAAAGGTGGACTTGAATGTGTTCAATGGTTCCTTGTCTGAAATGAAGGAATTGTTGATTCCTCGGAAAGATTAATCTTAGATAAATGGATATGAAAAGTCGATTGTTTGTTTTAGTCATGTTTTGGAGTCTGCTTGGCATAGTGTATGGGCAGAACGAGTTCGAGAAGAAAGTGTATGTGACCGCTTCGGGCGATTCCTTAAATTATCGGTTGTTGCGTCCTGAAGTTGAACAACAAGGAGAGAAATATCCGTTGGTTCTCTTTTTGCATGGGGCAGGAGAACGAGGTTCGGATAACGAAAAGCAATTGTTTCATGGAAGCCAAATGTGGCTCAATCCGGTGAATCGCGAAAATTATCCGGCATTTGTCTTGTTCCCACAATGTCCGGAGTCCGGTTATTGGGCATATAGCGATCGTCCGTATTCTTTCGAACCAGACCAGATGCCTGCTGATGTTCCTCTTTCTCCTGTTTTTCAAGTCGTGAAAAAATTGCTCGACACTTACTTGGCCATGCCTCAAGTGGATAATCGACGAGTTTATGTCATTGGACTTTCCATGGGTGGAATGGGGACTTATGATTTGGCCATCCGATATCCGGAACTTTTTGCAGCTGCTATCCCTATTTGCGGAACGGTGAATGCCACCCGTCTGAAAGCAGCCAAGGATGTGAAATTCCGTATCTTCCATGGTGATGCCGACAATGTGGTTCCGGTAAGTGGTTCCCGTCAAGCCTACAAAGCTTTGAAAGCAGCAGGTGCTGATGTGGAATACATAGAATTTCCAGGTGTAACTCATGGAAGTTGGAATCCGGCTTTCACCCAACCGGACTTCATGCGCTGGTTATTCAGTCAGAAGAAACCATAAACGATTTTTCTTCCACTCGCAACGAAGGCGAGTGGAAGTTTTTTTTATATACCGATGCGGACAGCTAAGCTAAATCAAACCTCTAATTGTTTAAACTGAAACGCCCTGACGTTTTGCTTCAAACGCCTAAGCGTTTTCAAAAAGCACGATTTTATCGGTGGATAGTCGTGAAACCCTCTCTTAATAATCCTCATTTAGTTTTTTTGAAGAAAATTAATCAATCCCTGAACAAACCTTTGGAAAATTTTGTTAACAAATATATTGTTGGATTTACATAAAAGCTGTATATTTGTACCGATTTTGGTTAACTGCACAAAGTTCTCCAAGAACTTGGTATGGTTGATTAGAACTAATTTTTTAACTTAATTACAAATTTATGATTAAAAATCTGAAGACAGTCAGCTTGATGCTGCTTCTCATGGGTGCTCCGTTTGCTGCCAATGCAGTAAATCCGAGTGTTGCCAATGTGAATGCAGTTCAGCAGAATGGCACCTGTAAAGGTGTAGTGAAGGATGCTGCTGGTGAAGCCATCATTGGTGCTTCTGTAGTAGTGAAAGGTACTACCAATGGTAGTATTACCGACTTTGACGGTAACTTTGAGTTGAGTGGTGTTAAGAACGGTGCAATCTTGCAAGTTTCTTACGTGGGTTACATGACTCAGGAAGTGAAGTACACAGGTCAGGCCTTGAACGTAATCTTGAAGGAAGACAACATGAACTTGGAAGAAGTGGTTGTTGTAGGTTACGGTACTCAGAAGAAGGCTAACTTGACCGGTTCTGTAGCAAACGTAAACAACAAGTTGATCGAAAGCCGTCCGATTACATCTGTTTCTGCCGGTTTGCAAGGTTTGCTTCCGGGTGTGACTGTTACTCAACGCAGTGGTCAGCCAGGTGCCGACAATGGTACTATCCGTGTACGTGGTACAGGTACTTTCAACGTTGCCGACCCGATGGTTATCGTGGATGGTGTTGAATCTACAATGAACGATATCGATGCGAACGATATCGAATCGATCTCTGTATTGAAGGATGCTGCTTCGGCTGCTATCTATGGTTCTAAGGCTGCGAATGGTGTCATCTTGATTACTACTAAGCGTGGTAAGTCTGGTCAGAGCCAGGTGAACTACTCAGGTTTGGTAGGTTGGCAAGCTTTGACTCAGTTGCCAGAATATGCAACTTCTGCTGAATATGCTGAATTGACTAACCAAGCATATATTAATGTAGGCAAGCAGCCTCTTTATACTGCAGAACAAATTGAAAAGTACCGCAACGGTTCTGATCCTGACAACTATGCTAACACAGATTGGCATGATTTGATGTACACTGAATCTGGTTTCCAGACTCAGCACAACATCAGCATCAATGGTGGTACAGACCAGATGCGTTACATGGCTTCTGTAGGTTACCAAGGTCAGGAAGGTTTGATCTTGAATACAAGCAAGGACCAGTACAACATGCGTTTGAACTTGGATGGTAAGCCAAAGAACTGGTTGGAAACTTCATTCAGCATGTCATACTCTCGTATCGACATCACTGAACCTAACAACCCTTATACAGGTGTTGACTTGGCTCAGTTCTTCCGTCAGGTGAACATGATTTCTCCGATGGTTCCTTACAAGCGTCAGGATGGTACATATGGTACAATTGGTGACGGTAACCCTATCGCATGGTTGGAAAACAACTCTACAACTGACTATGTAACACACAACTTGCAGGCTATCGGTTCGTTGAAGTTCATCATCCTTCCGGAATTGTCTGTTAAGGCTACAGGTGCTTACAAGTTGTACGACAGAAACCGTCATGCAATGGTTAAGGTTTGTGACTATGGTCGTTGGACACACGGCTCATACGACAAGATGTATGAAAACTACTATAACTACGACCGCATCACAGGTGACGTAGTTGCTGAATACAAGGACTCATTCGGTGCTCACAATGTATCTGCAATGGCTGGTTATCACGCTGAATTGTACAAGTACAAAGAAACTCAGGCTTACCGTGAAAACTTCCCAAGCAACTCATTGACAGACTTGAATGCCGGTGGTACTAAGAACATGAGCAACTCTGGTTACAGCCGCGAATTGGCTATGTTGTCTTACTTCGGTCGTGTGAACTACGACTTCGCAGGCAAGTACTTGTTGGAAGGTAACGTTCGTTACGATGGTACTTCTCGTTTTGCTCGTGGCAACCGTTGGGGTTTCTTCCCATCAGTATCTGCTGGTTGGAGAATCTCTGAAGAAGCATTCTTCGAAACTTTGAAGGAAACAGTAAACAGCGCTAAGTTCCGTGCATCTTGGGGTCAGTTGGGTAACCAGGATATCGGTAATGGTTACTATCCTACTATCACTACTATGACTTTGGGTTACAACTATCCGTTCGGTGGTGCTATCCAGTCGGGTGCTATCACTGCAAGTGCTGCTAACCCAATGTTGCAATGGGAAAAGGCTACTACTTGGGGCTTTGGTTTGGACATGACATTGTGGAACAAGTTGAACGTGACAGTTGACTACTATGACAAGACTACTGACGGTATCTTGATGAGTGTTGCAACCCCTGTAACATTTGCTTTGGGTGGTTACTATGACAACATCGGTAAGGTAAACAACCGTGGTGTTGAAATCTCTGCAGACTTCCGCGAACGTATTGGTAAGGTAGACATCACAGTAGGTGGTAACATCGCATTCAATAAGAACGAAATCCTTGAAATGGGTGAAACTGGTGACTTGTTCTCAGGTAACAGAATCTACCGCAAGGGTGAAGCTATGAACAGCTTCTATGGTTACAAGAGCGCTGGTTTGTTCCAAAGCTGGGACGAAATCAAGAACTGGCCGGGTATCGAAGACTTGGGTAACGGTAAGTACGCTTATGCATTCAATAAGAGCTACACAGTTCAACCTGGTGACATCAAGTACAAGGATTTGAATGGTGACAAGAAGATTGATGCTAACAACGACCGTGCTGTATTGGGTACATACGATCCGGGTATCACATTCGGTTTCAACCTCGGTGCTACTTATAAGGGCTGGGACATCATGGCATTCTTCCAGGGTGCAACAGATGTATATGGCTACATGGAAACAGAAGCTATCGGTTCTATCAATGGTGATACAGGTAAGCCAGCTGCATTGTGGTTGGATAACTGGAATGAAAACAACAAGGATGCTAAGTATCCACGTTTGGAAAATGGTTTGAACGGTGCAAGTATGCCTTCAACTGTATCTGACTTCTGGTTGCAGAATGGTACATACCTCCGTTTGAAGAACTTGCAGATTGGTTATACTTTCCCGAAGGCTTGGATGTCTAAGTTGGGTATCAACAAGTTGAGAGTATACTACTCAGGTCAGAATATCTTGACTTTCACTAACTTCTTGAAGGGTTGGGACCCAGAAGCTCCTGCAGGTCGTGGTAACTTCTACCCACAAACTCAAGTTAATTCATTCGGTGTGAATGTTACATTCTAATCATTAATATTAAAAAAGAAGATATATGAATAAGTTTTTTAAATATTGTTTGCTTTTAGCAATCCCGGCAGCCATGTCAAGCTGTTCGGAAGACTTCTTGGATAGAGCACCGGGTGATGCCTTGTCTCCATCTACATTCTGGAAGACTGAAGCAGATGCAGATTTGGCTTTGACAGGTTGTTACCGTCAGATGGGTAGCCCTTACCGTCCGGAAGAAATGTGGTATTGGGACTGTGTTTCTGATAACCAGTACAACTTCCACTCTCACGAAGGTTACCGTGCTATCGGTAACGGTTCTATGGCACCTTCAGGTGTTAGTATGGTAAGCTACTTCAATTTCTTGGATATCCGTACTTTCAACGAATACTTGGCTATGGAAAACACTATCGCGTTTTCTTCAGAAGCTAAGCGTGAACAGTATCGTGCTGAAGTACGTTTGCTTCGTGCTATGAAGTATTTCTGGAAGGTAATGTGTTATGGTGACTTCCCATTCACAACAGAAGTATTCGCTACATTGGAAGAAGCAAGAATTCCACGTACAGACAAGAACACTATCTTGGATTTCATCAAGAAGGAAGTAAGCGAATGTATCAATGCACTTCCTGAAACTGCTGCTGCAGGTCGCGCTACTCGTGGTGCTGCTCAGGCTTTCTTGACACGTGTATACTTGATTTCAGGTGATTACAACAATGCTGCTTCTACAGCTCAGATTGTAATGAATGAAGGTAAGTACTCTATGCCTAATTTGACATACGAAGAATCATTCTTGAAGGCTAACCAGTACAACTCGGAAGTAATCTTCACTTTCGAACACAATAACTCTGGTGGTTATGGTCTTTGGTTTGCTCCTTACATGTCAAACAACTACGGTGGTTGGTCATCAATCGTTCCTACTCACAGCTTGGTTGAAGCATACGAAACAAAGAATGGTTTGACTACAGACGAAGACCCTACTTTCGATCCTTCTAATCCGTATGTAAACCGTGACCCACGTTTGCGTGCTACTATCATTTACCCGGGCCAGACTTATGGTATCTATGCAGCTGAAGGTTTCCCATCAGTAATCAAGGGTAGTGGTGACTATGCAACCGATGCTAACAATGCAACTCACACAGGTTATAACTTTAAGAAGTTCTATTCTGACTTGAGCGAATACGAAAGCTATTGGGGTACAGACCGTAACTTCCCTGTGTTCCGTTATGCTGAAATCTTGTTGTCATACGCTGAAGCTAAGATTGAACTCGGTCAGATCGATGCGTCTGTCTATGCTGCAATCAACCAAGTACGTAAGCGTGCTGGTATGCCTAACGTAGACGAAGCTAAGTACAGCACTCAAGAAAAGTTGCGTGAATTGGTACGTCGTGAACGTCGTGTAGAATTCGCTTACGAAGGTATGCGTCGTTGGGATATCATCCGTTGGGGTATTGCTAAGGATGTATTGAATCAGCCGGTTGTTCGTGTAGAAGGTTCTATCTTGACTACTAAGAACGCAGAAGGCGACTTCAATGTAAACATCACAGGTACTACTGTAGAAGAAGACCGTAAATTTACTGTAGGTAAGAACGAAGTAATGCCTATTCCACAAAGCATTATCGATGCTAACCCTGACATCACTCAGAACCCTGGTTATTAATATACTATAACTGATTAGGTTGGAGGCACTGAAGGTTTATCTCTTCAGTGCCTCTTTTTTTAGAAAAAAAGTATATATTTGCAATTTATTATAGAAGTGAATATAGAATATAAAGTAATGAAGATTATCCATGTTTGTATAAGTGTCTTGTTTCTCTTGCTGTTGTTCTGGCAAGTACAGACTTACCTTCCATATCAGTTGTGTCAACTCGAGCATACCAATCTCTTTGTGGGCGATTGGGATTTTTTTCTACCTTCGTTGAATAAGCTGGGAGGAGCCGTGCAATGGTTGGGTACATGGGGAATCCAGTTCTTTGACAAGCCTATTTGGGGAGTTTTGATGTTCCTTCTACCGGTGTATGGCTTATTTGCGATTACCGCTTGTTTGTTACGAAGGAAAGGAAAGTCATCCGGTCTTTGGATGTTCTTGGCAGGATGGGTAGCGGTAGCCCAATTGTTTTCGTTGTACGATTTCAATTTCTATTGGTCGGGTGCTGTTGCCTTGTGCTTGGCTATGAGTGCTTTATGGGTATTGTCCTTCTTTAAAGCTAACCTTTTGAGAAATCTTCTTTTCATTCTTTGTATTCCATTGATCACTTGGTTGTTGGGCTCAGTTGTTCTGGTTTATGTATTGGCTGGAATCTGTCTCCTTGCGACTAAGAAAGATGCGTGGCTGACATTGCTTGCTCCGTTGGCGGTCTGTGTAGGAAGCATAGCCGGAGCTTATTGGCTTGGTGGGTGCTCTTCTTTGATGGCTGCAGTTTCACCATTGCTCTATTTTGCTCCTTTGTTGGATATCTCTTATTATCACTTGTTACCTTGGGTATTGGTGGTTCTTGTTTGGGGAAGTGCTCGACTCTTGTCTAAAGTAGACATAAAGAAGAAAGTTTTGGCATTGACTGTATATTTCTTGGGATGGATTGTGCCGAGTGTGGCCTTGGTTCAATATGGCTCTACTTTCCGAAACCAATCTAACATCGATTTATGGCGATTGAACCATTATGCTTATACGGACAACTGGGATGCTATTCTGCAATTCCTTCAATCAAAGCCGATGAACAATTATCTGTTCATGAATTATGTCAATATGGCTTTGGCTCAGAAGGGTGAATTGGGCAATTGGGCTTTCAACTATTCTCCGAAGGGAATGAATGCCTTGTTGGTTAATGCCAATTCTACCGGTTCTATCCGTATGTTGGCCAGTGATATTCATTATATGGTTGGTTGTGTGGCAGAGGCTCAGCAACATGCTTTCGAAGCTCAAGTAACTTTTCCTACTTCTTTGGGCATCCAGACATTGAAACGCTTGGTCAAGACCAACTTGATATTCGGTCATTATGAAGTGGCAGAAAAGTATCTGAACTTGATTGCTAAAACCACTTTCCATAAGGAGTGGGCAGAGAAGTATCGTACCTATTTATACAATGATTCGGCCATAGAAGCAGATGCAGAATTGGGTATGAAGCGAAAGGGATTAAGCAAGCAAAATCGTTTTGCTATGTTCTATGGATGGCAACAGGAGTTGGAAGATATTCTCGAAGCCTGTCCTCAGAATGAAAAGGCGATGAATTATTTAGGACTTTCTTATCTGTTGAATAAGGATATGGAAGGTTTCGGTCGTTTCTTGGATAAATACTATGGAACAGAGACCCTCCAGAAACTTCCGCCAGTTTTTCAACAGGGAGTAATTGCCTTGTTTCAACAAGAAAAGGATAAATGGGAAAATTATAATTTGTCTCCGCAGGTGGTGAATCTGTACAATCAGTATCGTGACTTGTTTTTCAAGAACCAAAAGAATCCGAACTTGAAGAATGTAATGGTTCGTTCGTATGGTTATACATTTTGGTATTATTTAATGTTTGTGTGATATGATGAAGTCGTTGCTATATAGTCTGTGCTTGGGAGTGACCATGTGGTGCTTGGTATCCTGTAATCAGGAATTAAATATCGTGGGTCGTTTGGAGAAAGCTTCTCCGTTGGTAGAAGAATATGCGGATGTTCAATTGCCTCCTAATATTGCTTCCTTGAATTTCTTGGTGAAAGCTACTGATGGACAGGAAGGTATTGTTTTGACATTTGGAGATATTCGCTTATCGGCAATATGCAAGGATGGAGCAATGATTCCTGAATTGGACGGTTGGAAAGCCTTGTTGGCTAATGCCAAGGGCAACAAGATCCAAGTGGAGCATTGTGTCCTGACTTCAGAAGGTTGGAAAGCTTACCAACCGTTTGAAATAGAAGTCATGCAAGAAGAAATTGATTCTTATTTGGCTTATCGTCTCATTCCTCCCGGTTATGAGATGTGGAACGAAATGGGAATCTACCAACGTAACTTGGAGAACTTCGAAGAGACAACCATTCTGAATAATACGAATAGCGACCGAAATTGCATGAATTGTCACTCGTTTTGTATGCAGAATCCGGAGCAGATGCAACTCCATTTGCGTGCAAAGCATGCCGGAACTTTGTTGATAAACGGAGGAACTATCACTAAATTGGATACAAAGACGGAGCAAACCATCTCTGCTTTGGTTTATCCTTATTGGCATCCAAGTGGCAAGTACATTGCTTATTCAGTGAACGATACCAAGCAATTGTTTCATACGCATCATCAGAATCGTATTGAAGTGATGGACTTGGCTTCGGATGTGGTGGTGTACGATGTAGAGAAGAATGAAGTAGTAACCGCTCCTCAGTTATTTAATAAGGAGGTATTCGAAACATTCCCGTCTTTTTCGCCTGATGGAAAGACCTTGTATTATTGTGCATCCCATCAACAAAAGATACCGGATGACCTTGAAAAGTTGAAGTATCATCTTTGTGCCATCAGTTTCGATCCGGAAACAAGAACGTTTGGCGATAAGGTAGATACGCTTTATCATGCCGAACGCATGGATAAGAGTGTCTCTTTTCCACGTGTGTCTCCCGATGGAAAACACTTGATGTTCACATTGGCCGATTATGCTACCTTCCCAATTTGGCATCAGGAAGCCGATTTGTGGATGATGGATTTGCAGGATGGAAGTACTTTTGCATTGGATGCCCTGAATAGCCAGAGCGTGGAAAGCTATCATAGCTGGAGTAGCAATAGCCGATGGGTGGTATTCAGCAGCCGACGCATGGACGGGCTGTATACCCGTCCTTACATCGTTTATGTTTCTGCCGATGGAACTGTAGGAAAACCTTTCTTGCTTCCGCAATCCAAGGGAGGATTTTATGAGAAATGCATGAATTCCTATAACATTCCGGAACTGATCAAGGGTAAAGTGGATGTGAATCGTCATGAATTGATTCAGCAAGCACTTAGTGAAGAAAAGAAGCAGGTTACATCACGAATTTAACTGCTGCCCAATTGTTCTTTTCGCGATGATGCACGAAAGTCAATCCTAAGCTTTCTGCCTTTTCTTGGATAACCGGAATATCCTGTACATAGAATCCGCTCATGTAGAGTTCGGAACCTTTGTGCATGCAGGCTGTATAGCGGTCCATGTCTGCCAAGAGGATGTTTCGGTTGATGTTGGCAATAATCACATCAAATGCTTCACGGCCTTCCAAGAGGGAAGCGTCGCCTAATTCTACGGTGATGTTGTTGATGCCATTCAATTCGATGTTGTCGCGTGAGTTGTTCACACACCAGTCGTCGATGTCGATGGCTGTCAGCTTCTTGGCACCTCTCATCGAAGCTAAGATGGCCAAGATGGAAGTTCCGCAACCCATGTCGAGCACGGTCTTGTCTTTCAAGTCTGCATCCAGCAATTCGCAGATGATGGAACTGGTGGTTTCGTGATGTCCGGTTCCGAATGCCATCTGTGGGTTGATAAGGATTTCATATTCAGTTTTCGGAGTATCCTTGTGGAAAGTGCTATGGATGCAGCATCGGTCGCCTATCACGATGGGTTGGAAGAAATTCTTTTCCCATTCTTCGTTCCAGTCCTTGTCTTCTGCTTCCTTTATTTCATAAGCAATTTCTGTATCCGGCAATGGGAAGTTGGCAACCATCTCCTTCAATGCTTCTTCATCGAACAAGGATTGCTGAACGTAAGCTTGTACACCGTTTTCGCATTCCACGAAACTTTCGAACCCTATTTCGCCTGCCAATGCAGAAACCACATCGGTTACGGTTTCGTTGCAAGGCGTTGTTGTGAACGTTACTTCAAAATATTTCATACCTTCATTTTCTATTTGGTTTGAGGACAAAGATAGGGATTTTATTAGAAATAGGGAAATCCCTACTAAAGAATAGGGATTTCCCTATTTCCAATATGTTTTTTCTTTGTTATTTTTGTACCAGAAAATAGATAAATCAAATAAAAACGGATAAGAATATGAAAAAGTCAGTTTTACTTTCGTTGTTGATAGCGTTTTTGCCGGTCTTCATGATGGCACAAACGAACGATGACCTTTATTTCATTCCGAAGAAAAAGACTGAAAAGAAGGTGACAAGCGGTACACCTGCCAAAGT
>JAFYWH010000139.1 GCA_017558175.1 Bacteroidaceae bacterium | reverse complement strand
TTTCCGTATTACAAGCATGCCAAGTCCGGCATCGGCTATTAGGCACAAGAAGCTTCCGTTTTCCGAAAGATGAGCGTGGAAGACAACATTACTTCGGTATTGGAGTTGACCGACCTCTCGGAAGAAGAACAGAAAGAGAAGCTCGAAGCCTTGCTCGATGAGTTCCGTCTTCAGAAGGTGCGCAAGAACCTTGGCGACCAACTTTCGGGTGGTGAACGCCGACGCACCGAGATTGCCCGATGCTTGGCCATCAATCCGAAGTTCATCATGCTCGACGAACCGTTTGCTGGGGTCGACCCGATTGCGGTGGAAGACATCCAGCACATCGTATGGAAACTGAAGGACAAGAACATCGGTATCCTTATCACCGACCACAATGCGTTGGAAACCCTCCGACTGACCGACCGCGCCTATTTGTTGTTCGATGGCAACATCCTCTTCCAGGGAACGCCCGAAGAACTCTCGGTAAATCCGGTGGTGCGTGAAAAATACCTCGGTTCGAACTTCGTCCTTACCCGCAAGGACTTCCAGAAGACAGAAGAAATGCGAAATCGCCGAATCGAAGAGCAAACCAGACTCTAACGGCCTTTATTTAAAACGCTTCGGCGTTTGGATGAAAACGTTTAGGCGTTTTGGTTCAAACGCCGAAGCGTTTTTTAGTGTGGCTATACGGCGGTTTGTAACACTGTAACATGGTAACATCGGGGCATCCGTTGTACGGACAATCATAAAAAGGAATATTAAGATTCGAATTATTGTATATTTATTTATACAGGTGTAGGGCTTATAAGAAAGACATGGAATGTTACGTTGTTACAATGTTGCAATTAAAGTTTGGTCGGTTGATTTTTTTTTTTAGCTTTGCAAGGCTTAACGATATAGATGATGAATATGAAGAACATTTACCTTTTGTTGGCTTTATGCCTTGGTTTGTTTGCGGGATGCAAGCCGACTGACCCACAGACTTTCCGCATCGAGAAAGTCCTTACACCCGAGTTGATGCCCCTACAAGGTTTGACAGACCCTTTCCGCTTGGAAATCAAACATCCTTATCTTATTGTCCAGAACTCAGAGAAGCTAAAGGATAGTATCTTCCATATCTATGACGTACGGAACAATGAATTGAAATGTGCGTTCGGTAGCATCGGCCAAGGACCGAAGGAATATGTGATGCCTTGGTTGTTGAACAACCATTTGCCTGAGTTCGTCATCGAAAGCAATGATTCTTTTCAAAAATTCAGCATCGACAAAGACGGACAAGCCATGTTGAAAGAAAAGGTGACTCCGGCTTTCCGAATGGCATTGAGCGAATCGCAGTTCATCCACGACTCGTTGTTTGTGGTCAGTCCTGCCTTCTATGGCATTCCGTATATGCTGAAGTGCGATATGAAAAACGAAGAACCACTGAAGGCTTATGCTTATCGTGACACGACCTTAATCAATTATGCCGATGACCCTAACCGAGTGGATAATATGTTTGCCAACCAAAACCGCATCGTGCTCTGTTATGCCTACAAGAAGCAAATAGATTTCTTGGATACGGATTTCAATCTCGTCAAGCGTGTGGAGTTTGATGACTATACACCGGTATATGGTGTGAAAGTTCCGAAAGATGAAAAACCAAGCTATGAACTGGGTTATCTTGGTAAGCGTTATCTGTATGCTCTGTTTATGGGATGCACTTATAATGAACTTGAAGCAAGAGAAGGAAAAGGCGTGCATCTCGAAGTATTCGATATGGAGGGAAATCCCGTGGCACGGTATGAGCTTCAAGGTGAACGCCCCCGCTATTTTGTCGTGGACGAAGAGACTTTCACGCTGTATAGCCCAATGAAAGGACTTCCCGAAGACCACTTGTTGATGTATAAGTTGGAAGGATTAAAATAAAAGGATATAGGAACGGAGCTAATAAATTTGGCTCCGTTTTTTCTGCTTAAAATAAAACTTTTGCGCTGTGTATTTGGTGATTGAAAGTAAAAACACTAATTTTGCGAACTCTTTGTGTAAACTACAGAAAAAAGTAATAATTAATAATATAAGAAAAGAAATGAACGTTTCAATGCAGAACGTTGACAAGGTAAGCGCATTGCTTACTGTCAACATCGAAAAAGCTGACTATCAAGAGAGAGTAGAAAAGGTATTGAAGAAGTACCGCCAGCAGGTTAACATGCCAGGTTTCCGTAAGGGTATGGTTCCTATGAGCCTTATCAAGAAGCAGTTTGGCAAGTCTGCAATGGCAGAAGAAGTAGATAAGTTGATGCAGGAAAAGGTAAACGAGTACATCCGCGAAAACAAGGTGAACATGCTCGGTATGCCATTGCCTAACGAAGAAAAGATGCAGACTATCGACTTCGATACTCAAGAAAACTTCGAATTCGTGTTCGATATCGCTTTGGCTCCTGAATTCAAGGCTGAAGTAACAGAACAAGATGCTATCGACTTCTATACAATTACTGTTTCTGACGAAATGGTTAACTCACAAGTAGACATGTACGCTCAGCGTGCTGCTAAGTACGAAAAGGTAGAAGAATATGCTGATCGTGACATGGTGAAGGGCTTGCTCGCCGAACTCGATGAAAACGGCAACACTAAGGAAGGCGGTATCCAGGTAGAAGGTGCAGTTATGATGCCTTCATACATGAAGAACGACGACCAGAAGGCTATCTTCGCTACTGCTAAGGTAAACGATGTATTGGTGTTCAATCCGAACGCTGCATTCGATGGCAACGAAGCAGAACTCGCTTCTTTGTTGAAGATCGCTCGTGAAGAAGTTGCTGAAATGAAGTCAAACTTCAGCTATCAGGTAGAAGAAATCACACGTGCCGTACCGGCTGCTGTTGATCAGGCTTTGTTCGACCAAGTATTCGGTGAAGGTGCAGTTTCTTCAGAAGAAGAATTCCGCGGTAAGATTAAGGAAGGTATTGCTACTCAGTTCGAAGCAGACAGCAACTACAAGTTCTTGCTCGACGCTCGCACATACTTGATGAACAAGGTAGGCAAGCTCGAATTCCCGGATGCACTCTTGAAGAAGATCATGTTGTTGAACAACGAAGACAAGGGCGAATCATTCGTAGAAGAAAACTACGAAAAGAGCTTGGAAGAATTGACATGGCACTTGATCAAGGAACAGTTGGTTGAAGCTTACGAAATCAAGGTTGAACAAGCTGACCTCCTTGCTATCGCTAAGGAAAACACTCGCATGCAGTTCGCTCAATACGGCATGATGAGCATTCCAGAAGAAATGTTGGAAAACTATGCTAAGGAAATGTTGAAGAAGAAGGAAAACGTAGAAGGTTTGGTTAACCGTGCGGTAGAAAGCAAGCTTGCTGCTGCATTGAAGACTAAGGCTACCTTGAACAACAAGGAAGTTTCTATGGAAGAATTCGGCAACTTGTTGAAGTAAGATATTTCTGATTCGGGAAGAGGCTTTCGACCTTGTATTTCTTTAATGACAAAGTATTTGGTAGTAATACCGCAATTTTGTATTTTTGTCATCCAAAGAAAAGGGGTGGAAAGCCTCTTCTCTGTTTTATAAACATCAAAATCAGATAGTTATGAATGATTTTAAGAAGTATGCAACCAAACATCTGGGCATGAATAGCCTGGTACTAGACGACGTAATCAAGTC
>JAFYWH010000138.1 GCA_017558175.1 Bacteroidaceae bacterium | reverse complement strand
CACACCTTCCAAGTTGTAAGCCAATACAACGGCACCCATACAAGTCGGGATGTGGATGACTGGGTTCATATCGGCCATTTCCTTTTCAGAGAGGAAAGCGTCACTACCGGCAAAGTCCACAATCTTGTCGCGAAGGTTACGTACACCACCGCCTGAACCGATACCGCCATATGCCACGGCATCACCATTTACTTGAGCAAACTCTTCGAACACTACATTATAGAAAGGAAGAGGGAAGGTAGCGCCTGCACCTGAAAGTTCTTGTGCCTCGCGGGCATCGTTATTGGAATTGCTACCACAAGAAGCCATCGCAAAAGCGATTGCCAAAGTCATTATTGACGAGAAAATCTTTTTCATGTTGTTATCTGTTTGATGTTAGAAACCGAAATAGCAGTTAATGTATGCAGAGTAAGCATTGTCCGCTCCGTCTGCTTTAGGCATGCTCATACGGAAGTTAGGAGCAATTTTCACATACTTGCCGAGCTTGAATTGTGCACCCAGGATAGCAGCTTGTTCGTCCTTGGCCTTGTTCCAGTTGTCTTTCGAACAAAGGTCATCGAGTCGTGCATATACGTCAGTCTTCTTGTTCAGCTTTGCCGATGCGAATACCGAGTAACCATATTGGTCTTGACCTTCTTTATAAGAAGCATTCCACATCTTGTTGTATTCAGCACCGATGCTAAACTTGTCGGCTTTGTAACCAATGAAGGTTGCCATATTAACAATATTTTTCTTACCTTGTTCACAGGTTTCGTTCAAGCCTCCGTATATACGGACTTGCAATCCCTTGACAGGAGTGAGGGTAGCACCCAAACCATAGTTCAAACCGTCGTTCTTCTGAACCTTCTTGTAGCCTTCGCCATTCACGATGATCGCATCGGCAGAGAGCCAATCGGCAAACTTGTAAGCGAGAGAGATACCCAAGTCGGCACTGTTACCAAATTTATATTGGTCTTGGAAAGATTTCATGATGTAGCGGTATCCCCAGAACTTTTCCTGGAAGTTGAATTGGGTAGTCGAAATCAAACCACCGTTCAAGGTTAGGTTACCGGTCTTCCACGATACCATGGCGTTCTTGATGTAGGCGATACGTTGGTAATCCGAAACATCGTTCGACTTGCCGATGTCCATTACACCCTTTACAGAAAGTCCCTTGTTCAATTTGTATTCGTAGCCCAAGTAGCTGCGTTCCAGTTCGAAGCCACGGTCGTTGTTCTCTGCTCCGAAACCTGAGTGGAAGTTACCAAATACTTGTACAATCGCTTTGCCTTTCGGCTCTTCTGTTTTAGCATCCTGCGCCTGTGCAGTGATACCGGTGCAGGCTAACATGATACCTGCCATGATTACTTTTGTTTTCATTGTCATTTGTTATTGTTTTTATTTGACGCTGCAAAAGTACCGTGATTAGGTTTCATGAATATTTCAAAAAAAATAGTGAATCGTTAAGAAAATGTTATAAAAAAAATCGTGCCATTCTCCTTTGTGTAGAGAATGACACGATGTCACTTATTAAAACCTAACCTTAATTATTTATGCGCGAATGCTTTTTCAAGGTCTTGAGAAATGTTGATCATAAAGTCGCCCATACGTTCAAACTCATTCAAGATATCCATATAGTAAACGCTGGTTTGGTAGTTTGTATTACCATTGTCAATTTCTTCGATAACCACTTCTCTGAAGTTGTTTCTAAGCGTATTCAAGCGGTCTTCCGCATTGTATGCATTGGTAATGTTTACAAGTTCACCCTTGTGAGCTGCAGTCAAGTTAGCAATCATAGCATCATAAGCAGTAAGAACGGCATCTGCCATGGTGTTGAGGTTCTTGATAGCTTCAGCATCAAAGCTCTTCTTGTGGATGTTCTTTCTTGACAAGATACGGCTGATGGTTTCGCCTGAGTCGCCCAACGATTCCATTTCACCAATGATCTTGTACATTGCCTTGATCTTAATCGATGTGCTTTCGCTGATTTCTCCTGCAGAAACACCATTCAAGAAGGCTGCAATTTCGTACTCGATGCGGTCGGAAATTTCTTCGTACTTAACCAACTTTTCTCTCAATGCTTCAAACTTGTCGGTATCGGCTTCATTAACCGCTTCCTTAGCATAAGCAGCACCGTTCTTTGAAATTTGAGCAAAGTGGATGATTTCACCGAATGCTTGTTCTACTGACAATTCAGGAGTTGCAAGCGGACCTGCTGAAATATACTTGAGTCTAAAGACTTCCTTTTCCTGATTTTCCGGAGCACGGATAATCAAGCATACAGCCTTACCAATCCAACTGGTAAACCATACCATTAATAAGGTATTGATTACATTAAACATGGTATGCAACATAGAAAGTCCGTACAATGCAGCTGTACCTTCGGCCGATGTAGGATCGCTTACTGCAAAACCTTCGGATGTAGGATTAGGCAAGCCGAACAATTTTTCTGTGACAAGTCCTACCAAGTTGAGGAACGGTTGGTAAAGAGCCAATGCCCAAAGAACACCAAATACATTGAAGATAGTGTGCGACATAGCTGCACGCTTAGCCTGTGTATTACCGATAGAAGCTGCGATATTGGCTGTAATGGTAGTACCGATATTTTCACCAAGCACCATTGCACAAGCCATACCAAATGGAATCCATCCCATACTCAACATAATGAGTGTGATAGCCATAGTAGCCGATGAAGACTGCAAGACAAGTGTCAGAATAGTACCGAACAAAAGGAACAACAATACTGAACCGAAGCCATGCGATGCCCAAGAGCTTACAAATTCAAGTACTTCAGGTGTCTGTCGGAGATCTGGAACGGAATTCTTCATGAAAGAAAGACCCAAGAAGAGAAGACAGAAACCTACAATGAGTTCACCAATGTTCTTACGGTTGTTTTTCTTGGAATTGGAGAAAAGGAATCCGAAAAGCATCAAAGGTACAGCAAGGATAGAAATATCTGCCTTGAAACCTAGCCAAGATACCATCCAGGCAGTAACTGTGGTACCGATATTGGCACCCATAATAACGCCAATGGCTTGTGTCAATGTAAGGAGACCTGCATTAACGAAACTTACTACCATTACTGTAGTAGCCGATGAAGATTGGATAACGGTGGTAATACCCAAACCGGTCAAAACACCTTTAAGAGGATTGGATGTCATAGCCGACAAGAAGCCTCTCAGTTTATCTCCGGCCGCTTTCTGCAAACCTGAACTCATCAGGTTCATACCGTACAGGAACATACCTAATGCCCCCAACAGTGTAAATACTTGTAAAATATTCATAATAATGTGATTAATCTGATGCAAATAAACCGCTATTTTGTTTCATAATTGTTTCAAACGAATGAAAAGTGTGAAATATCAATAAACATCTCATTAGAATCTTATAACATAAAGATAGCAGGTTGCAGATAACGTTACATTTTCATTAAATCTTCTTTCGAATGCTTATCAATTCGATTATTCTATCTACATTTGCATGGAAATAATATAAAATGTATATGGCTATAGAACGTATATTGATAGTAGACGATGAAGAGACTTTATGCGAGGTTCTGAAACTTAATCTCGAGAACGAAGGATACGATGTGGATATTGCTTTCAGCGCGGAACAGGCATTGATGCTTGACCTGAAAAGCTATTCGCTGATTCTCCTTGACATCATGATGGGGGAAATCAGTGGAATTAAAATGGCCAAGATGTTGAAAGCGAATGTAACCACAGCCGACATACCTATTATCTTCTGTACTGCCCGCGATTCGGAAGACGATATGGTGATGGGGTTGAATCTGGGTGCCGATGATTACATCACGAAGCCTTATACCATCCGCAATGTGATAGCTCGAGTGAAGAGTGTCTTGCGTCGTACCAATCACAAAGGAAACCATGTTACCAGTGACAAGCCGAACATATTGCAGGTAGAGGGATTACAACTCGACTTGGAATTCAAGCGTTGCCTGGTCGATGGTACAGAAGTTAAGCTTGCAAAAAAAGAATTCGAGCTGTTGGCGTATCTTCTTTCGCATCGCGGTAAGATTTGTTCCCGTGAACAGATTTTAGGTCGTGTTTGGAGCGACGAAGTGGTTGTGTTGGATCGCACCATCGATGTAAACATCACCCGCTTACGTTCGAAGATTGGAGCATACGGTTCCTACATTGTTACACGTTCTGGTTATGGCTATGGCTTCCGTGATTAAACTTTCGTATCACAAGCGGTTACTTTTGGTATTGCTTGCATTCACGTGGTCGATAATCATTTGTTTTATCAGTTTCCAATACATGCGTGAGAAGCAATACAAGTCCGATTTCTTGAATGCGCAGTTACAGTTATATAATAAACATCTGTTGGGAGCGGTAGAAAATGGATTGTCGCATGAGGAATATATAGCTACTCACGAACAACCTTTCGACGAGCTACGTATTTCCATTATCACACGGGGAGGAGATGTGGTGTTCGACAATATGCTTTCGCTCGACTCACTTGACAACCATCGTTTACGTCCTGAAGTGGCTGGTGCCTTGAAGAAAGGTTCGGCTTATCACATCGGGCGATTATCGACTAGTGATGGTCGTGAGTACTTCTATTCGGCTACAAGAGGTGACGAAGTGCTTGTACGTACAGCCATTCCATATTCGGCTTCATTACGCGAACTCTTGAAAGCCGATTGGAACTTCTTGGGAATAATGATAGCCATCAGTTTGACCATGAGTATTTTGGCTTATTTTGCCACCCGTAGATTGGGTAAGCACATTGAGCGTTTGAACCGATTTGCAGCAAAGGCAGAAAGGGGAGAAGCCTTCGATGAAGATGAACCATTCCCTAACGATGAACTGGGTTCCATTTCCAATCACATCATCCAGTTGTTTGCTCAATGGCAACAAACCATCAAGGATAGAGATATAGCCCACGAAGCAGCACTGAGAGAGGAACAGGAGAAGATACGCATCAAACGCCAACTCACTAATAACATCAACCATGAACTGAAGACTCCGGTTGCATCCATACAGGTGTGTTTAGAAACATTGCTTTCCGGTATCAACCTGAGTGAAGAAAAAAGACAGGAACTGATTGAGCGCTGCTATACCAACAATGAGCGCCTTCGTAAACTTTTGGGAGAAGTCTCGCTGATTACCCGTATGGAGGATGGTAGCCAACACATTGGCAAAGAGCCTATTGTTATCAATCATATCATCGATGAAATAGCGGAAGAACTGGAAATCATGCCTGAAGAAGAACGGTTTACGCTTCATGCAGATTTTAAGGACCAAGTGGTTGTGGATGGTAATCTTTCGTTGATTGCTTCCATCTTCCGTAACTTGACAGAAAATGCAATTGCTTATTCCGGAGGAAAGAATATTTATATCTCGTTAATCAAGAACGACGAACGTTTCTGTTGCATCCGTTTTGAAGACGATGGGGTTGGGGTAGAAGAGAAACAGCTTTCCCGTTTGTTTGAACGCTTCTATCGAGTGGATAAAGGACGTTCCCGTCAGTTAGGTGGTACGGGACTTGGACTTTCCATCGTAAAACATGCCGTTCAATTCCATGGAGGTTCGATTGTTGCAGCAAACAGACCGGGAGGAGGATTACGATTTGATTTTACATTGGAGAAAAAATAAAAACTAGACAACGATTACAAAAAAATGGCGACCATCATTCAAGTGGTCGCCATTATTCTTTATGGAGGTTTTAGTTCACAAATACACAATCGAAGTATTCGTCGAACAAATCTTTAGCAGCATCGAGCTGAGCGTTTGTATTTTCCTTTACGCCTTGCAACTTGTATTCCTTACCCATTGCTTCGTACTTGTGTACACCAAGTGTGTGGTAAGGGAGGATTTCGATGCGTTGAATCATCTTGTAGTCCTTGAAGTGTTCACCAAGGGCACGGATGTCTTCTTCGGCATTGCTATATCCAGGAACAAGTACATAACGCATCCAGAAAGGCTTACCGTTCTTTTCCAACCATTCGGCTGTCTTCAGCGTCTGTTCGTTCTTGCGTTCAGTTAAGGTGAGGTGCTTGTCTGGATTGAATTGCTTCACATCCAGCAATACCAAGTCCACCAAGCCGAGCAATTCTTCTACATGCTCGTTCCAGATACCTCCGTTGCTGTCCAAGCATACATGGATGCCCAGTTCCTTCAGGCGCTTTACCATCGGTACCAAATCCTTAGCTTGGAATGTCGGTTCACCACCACTGAAGGTTACACCGCCTTTCTTGCCGAAGAACGGGCGTTGGCTCATGGCCATGCGGGCAATTTCGTCGACAGATGTTTCCTTGCTTTCGCCTTTTACATCGATGGTGTCAGGGTTTGCACAATAGAGGCAACGGAAGTTACATCCTTGCAAGAAAACCACGAGGCGAAGACCGGGACCGTCGAAAGTACCCATTGATTCGTAGGAGTGTACTCTTAACATATTCGTTGATTAAATAAAAGCGTGACAGAAACCTGCCACGCTTTTTATTGATAGTTGTTTGAAATTACATTCTTTCGTGGAAGCTACGAGAGATTACTTCCAACTGGTGTTCGCGGCTCAACTTGATGAAGTTTACAGCGTAACCAGAAACGCGGATAGTCAACTGCGGATACTTTT
>JAFYWH010000137.1 GCA_017558175.1 Bacteroidaceae bacterium | reverse complement strand
GTTGTCTACCAACAATACCTTTTCAAATTCAACAGTTGCGCCGTTTTCAGCATTCTGAATGTGGTGTACAAACAGCTTCTTGCCTTCTTCAGCCTTGAACTGCTGACCGTTAATTTCTACAATTACGTACATTTTATTTTATTTATTAAACGGTTTTTACCGCAAGGTGAATCTCATCCGAGATTGCTTTTTAACCTCCACGGTCTCAAATCGGGCGCAAAGGTACTGCTTTTATTTGAGGTAGCAAAACCTTTTTGCCTCTTTTTTAAGGACTTTCGATGTTTTTTTTATACGTTTCAGCGTTTGAATGAAAACACCGAAGCATTTTGTTTTAGGGGCGTCCGCCACTGAGCCAATGCTTCTGCCAATAAGCCTCGTCGAGGGTGCTGATGATGACACCTTGTCGGGTGCTGGCATGGATGAATTTCCGGTCTTTCAGGTAGATGCCCACATGGGTAGCGGTTTTCTTCTTCCGTCCGTTGTGGAAGAAGACCAAATCACCCTCGCGGAGCTTGCCTTTCTTCACTTTCCGGCAATCTTTTCTCCGTTGGTCATCGGAGTTTCTTTCCAATGATTTCCGATATACCTTTTTATATATAGCCGAGGTGAGGCCGGAGCAATCTACCCCTCGTTGGGTGGTTCCGCCACTTCGGTAGGGTACGCCTAACCATTGGGCCGATTCCACATAGAGTGCATGATTGTCGTCCATGTCGATGTCCATGCCGAGGCGGACGGATGCTCGTGCCAGCTCCTGATAATCGTATTGGGGAGCAATGGTTCGGCAACTTCCCAAGAGGAAAGCCAAAGCACACAGTATCAGCCAATGGAGTCGTTTCATACGCTTACGTTTACATTGAAGTAATCTTCCAATTCCTTTTCGGCCGAGCCGTCGCGATTGTCGATGTCGCGGATGATGTGTCCTTGCTCCATCAAGGCGATGCGAGGGCAGACATCCACCGTATGGTTCAAGTTGTGGCTCGATACGAGGATGGTGGCACCTGTCTGTTGGTTGTATTCCTTCAGCATATGCTTGATGATGGATTGCGAACTCGGGTCGAGGAAGTTGAAAGGCTCGTCCAGAATCAGCACCTTCGGTTGGTGGAGGAGGGCAGAGATGATACCAATCTTCTGCTTGTTACCGGCCGAATAGTCGCGGATGAGTTTCTTGTGTCCCAATACTTCTCCGTTCATGAATCGGTCGAATTGGGCGACACGTTCGTTCACCTCTTCCTTCTTCATGCCATACATCTTGCCTACGAACTGGAAGTATTCTTCCGGTGTGAGGTAATCGATGAGGAAACCATCGTCGATGAAGGCACCGGTGTGCGCTTTCCAATCTTCGTTCTGGCATACATTGTTTTCGCCAATGTGCACGCTTCCCTGGTCGGCTTGAAGCAAGTCGAGCATCAGGCGGAAGAGGGTGGTCTTTCCGGCTCCGTTGTTTCCTACCAAGCCAAGCATGTCACCGCTATGGATGGTGTAATTGTCTATATCGGTGGCAACCTTTGGGCCGAAGCTCTTTTTGAGTTGTTCTATCTTTATTTCCATAATTCTAAATTTATCTCGTAGCACGGAATGCTTCCATATTCTTATATCTGCGCTTCATGAAACGCTTGTAGATGTTCTTGATCCATAGGTTATGGGTGAGGATGAAGCCTCCACCTATAACAATAAAGATGATGTTCGCTACTTCTTGTGAGAAGATTGCCAACAAGATGGAATCAAACATGAGCGGTAGAAAGAAGCAGAGGCTCATTAGCACACTTTGAATCCAGTTGCCTCCCTTGTTTCCCTTCATCAAGTTAGCGTTGAGCGGTAGGGTACGGGTGTTGTATACCGCCAATTGTAACAGCATGAAGAATACGAAACCGGCCACGAAAATAAGATAAGCCATCGCCATCAGCATTGTAATCTTTCCTTTCGCTATCGGGAACATCATGATGAAGAATGGTACCAATATGATGAGGTTGGTCAGGTAATACTTGGCTCGAAGCAGATTGAAGATGGATTCTTTTCGGCTCATCAATCCGTCGATGTAGTTTCCTTCGAAGCTCATCACTTGTCCCAAGGTCATGATAGGCAGAACGGCATAATTGTACAAACAGATAAATCTGGACATACTGCCATCGTACACATCTGTAAATGCAAGCAAGAAGGAGAATGCCAACATTACAATGATACCCATACGGAATTGTGTCTTTACCGTCTTGTTTCGGGTAATCAACTTGATTTCCAATCGGAGATATTCCCCTACTTCGCCATACTTGTCCAGGAACTTGTATTCCGAAACCCGCTTGATCTTGGTGTCTTCCTTCTTCGAAATTTCGTTGTAAATCATCCGTTGCTGGAGCTTCAGATTGATGAAGAACATCACACCGATGCAGGCAAGCACGAAGAGGAAGCTCAACGGATTGCCTTCGATGAATCCTTCGCCCAAATTCATGGTGAAGCGACTGATGGGCAAACCATCTATCAGGAACTCGGCAGCACCTAATGCACCGAACACACAGACGGGGAGGAGCAACCAAAGGGTCTTTTCACCCAAGAGGAGCTTGCAGATGAGGTACCAATAATTGTTGAATACAAATATCAGCCACATTCCCAATAAATAAAGGAACATCCCTCCGAATCCGTAGAAACGGATGATGGTGAGGAAAGCAAAGGGCACATATGCAAAGAACCAGAAGAAGTTGAATCCGTCCAATCCCGACTTGAGCAGAAGCGTACCGATGAGTTTTTTTCGCTTGACGGGCATCAGCAGGTAAGGCTTGATTTCTTGCGATACGGATGGTTGGGCCATGAACCGGATCAGGAAATCGGCTACCATTACATAGAGGATACCTTGGTTCATGATGTGGTAAGGCTCCATGTTGGGGACGGTGTCTTCCAACATAAAGGGCAACGTTATCCCTAAGAACAGGAATAACGCAGCCCAATAAGCGATCATGAAATACGTCAGAAACTTGGCGAAGCGGTTGGTCTCGAATGCCGGGTTCCGCTTCTCCGCCAGTTTCTGGTTTCGTTTGATTATCTTGTAGAGATTCATTTGGCTTCTTTAGCAGTCATGGTTACTTCAATGATATTGCCTTGGTCGAGCAATGCCTTGGTGAAGTTCTTTACATCTTCTATGGTGATTTCGTTTACCAACTTTTCGTAATTGGTGTTGAAGTCGATGTTGCAGAAGTAATATTCGTTCAATTGGTTCAACCAATAGCCGTTTTCCTTCATGTTTTCAATATGCTTCTTCAACAAGAACTCCTTCACCTTAGCCAAATGTTCCGGACGAGGACCTTCTTGTGCTACCTTCTGGAGTTCGGACATCACAATCTGTTCCATCTTTTCACGCTTGGCCGGGTCGGTATCGAAGTAGATTTGGAAGATAGCTTCCGACTTCGGGTACATGTTCATTTGTCCGGCAGTACTTACACCATACGATGCACCTTCCTTCTCACGGATGGTCTCGATATAAACCATATCCATGGTCTGTGAAAGCATGGTCATCAGCAAGCTGTTCTTCGGATTCAATTCACATTCGCCGGAGATGATGCTGAGAACGGTTGCCTTAGGAGTTTCCAATTGCTTTTCGAACACGTTCTTGTGTACACCTTTCTGGATATTCATTTCAATATCCTTGAAGTTTTCCTTGCGGTTGATGGTTGGCAAGCCACCGAGGTAAGTCTCGATCAATGGCTTCGCTTCTTCCAAGTTGATGTTACCCACGAAGAGGAAAGTAAAGTCGCCGGCTTCCTTGAAGCGGTCCTTATACATTTCCATGATGCGGTTGTAGTCGATTTGGTCAATCATATCTGACTTTACACGCATTGCCATCGGGTGATTGCCATACATTTCCTTTTGCAAAGTATCGCTGAAAGCAGTCATCGGGTTAGCTTCCTGGTTAGCCAACGAAGCCTTCATGCGTTGCTTGAACGATTCGAATGCAGTCTCGTCCATGCGAGGAGCGGTGAAGCTCAAGTATACCAATTGCATCAATGTTTCGAGGTCTTTCGGCGAACAATGACCATTCAATCTTTCGGTCAAACCATTCACAGAAGCACTGATGCCAACTTTCTTGCCGGCCAATACCTTTTCCAAATCTACATTGCTGAAGTTACCCAAACCACCGAGACCGGCTACCGAGTTCAACATCTGTACCTGGAGCACTTCATTGGTTCCGAACAACGATGTACCACCCGGACTGAAAGCACCCATACGGATTTCGTCAGCCTTGAAGTCTGTGTTCTTCACCACCACGCGTACACCATTCGAGAGGGTGAGGGCAGTAGAACCGAACGGACCTTCTTCGGTCTTCACAATCTTACCTGCCTTCGGAGTTTCCTTCAACAATGGTTCATCTGATACTTGGTCTACATAAGCAGTGATTTCTTCTGCCTTGGTATTCTTCAAGATATCGAGAATTTCGGCTTCTGTTGGGTATACCATGCCTTCCTTGTCCGGACCGAAGATATTGATGACGATGTTCTCATCGGTAATCAATTGCGGGAGGATGCTATTGATGGCTTCAACCGGGATGTTTGGAGCCAATTGGTTCATGATAGCATACTCGGTTTCGATACCTGGGATAGGTTCGTTGTCGATGAAGTGGCGTACATATTCTTCTACGTATTGGTTGTTCTTCATCTTGTCGCGTTCGTTGTATGCAGATTCCAATGCACGGAGGTAGTCAGCCTTGGCGCGGGCATATTCCGATGCGGTGAAGCCGAACTTGCGGGCACGTTCCATTTCGCGAACCAATGCTGCCAATGCGGTTGGAATACCATCGTCCTTGCTTACTGCCATACCTGCAAATGCTTCTGTAGTCTTGGCCAACAAGAAGTCGCTATCGCCAGATGCTGCTTGTATAAATGGAGGATTGGCACTTTGACGCAATTCTTCCAAACGGGCATGCATCATGCTTGAAATCATGGAGAACAGATAGTTCTGTACCAAATAGCCGATGTTTCCCTTGGCTTCATTCGGAGTTGCCGGATGCTTGTGCCAAATGTAAATGATGGTCGATGGCTGTTCCTTGTCCTTGGCAATGGTAACAATCGGTTCCTTGTTGTCTGGTACCGGTTCATACTTGCGTTCCGGAGCATTGGCCGGCATCTGGATAGGAGAGAAGAGTTCCTTGATCTTGGCTTCTACCTTGTCTACATCCACGTCACCCACTACCACGATACCTTGTTGGTCTGGACGATACCAAGCTTCGTAATAGTCACGGAGAGCCTGATAAGGGAAGTTGTCAATCACTTCGATGGTACCGATAGGCAAGCGATGTCCGTACTTGCTACCATTCATAGCTTTCGGGAGAGCCTGTTCGTACATACGCATCATGGCACCTTGTCCGGTACGCCATTCTTCGTGGATAACGCCACGTTCATTGTCGATTTCCGCTTCGGCCAAAGTCAGGTCGTTCGCCCAATCGTGAAGGATGAGCAAGCAGGAATCCACGATACCGTCACGGGTCACCGGTACATTGTCGATATTATAAACGGTTTCTTCGATGCTGGTGTAGGCATTCAAGTTTTCACCGAAACGCACACCTATGGTTTCCAACCAATTGATCATGGCCTTACCGGGGAAGTTGGTAGTACCATTGAAGCACATGTGTTCGAGGAAGTGAGCCAAACCGCGTTGGTTGTCTTCTTCCAGAATGGAACCTACTTTCTGAGCGATGTAGAAGTCGGCACGGTTTTCCGGCAATTCGTTGTGACGGATATAGTATGTCAATCCGTTTTCCAACTTGCCGATGCGGACATTCGGGTCTGTAGGGATAGGAGGCATCTGAGGCTGTTGGGCCCATGCCATCACTGCACAACCCAAGAGAAGGAGGGCAGAGGATATTCTTTTTACAAAACTTTTCATAGTATATTGAATTGTATAATGTATTTGTATACTTTAATCCCCCTTGTGAAGGGGGTAGGGGGATGTTCCTTAGGACAAGCGAAATATTACCTGATGATGTTAGGTATAACCAATCCTATGAGACATCCCCCTGCCCCCTTAGCAAGGGGGATTATAAGAAATTACAGCAAACCGTTTGCCGACAAGAAGCGTTCTGCTTCGATAGCAGCCTTACATCCGCTTCCGGCAGCAGTGATAGCCTGACGGTAGTGTGGGTCTGCCACGTCACCGGCAGCAAATACACCCGGCACGCGAGTACGAGGAGTAGCACCTTCTGTTACGATGTAGCCCACTTCGTCTGTTTCAATCCATGGCTTGAACACTTCCGAGTTCGGGTTGTGACCGATAGCCAAGAAGAAACCATCGATAGCCAAGTCGTAGTATTCTTCATCTGCTTCGCCTTTACGCTTCACGAGGTGAACACCTTCTACGCCATTTTCGCCGAACAAACCTACTGTATTGTGTTCGAATAACACCTGAATCTTCGGATGGTTCAATACACGTTCCTGCATAATCTGCGATGCGCGCAAATAAGGCTTGCGAACGATCAAGTAAACTTGCTTAGCCAAACCTGCCAAGTAAACAGCTTCTTCGCAAGCAGTGTCACCACCACCTACTACAGCTACCACCTTCTTGCGGTAGAAGAAACCGTCGCAAGTAGCACATGCGCTAACGCCCATACCTGCATACTTCTTTTCATCGTCCAAACCAAGGTACTTAGCCGATGCACCTGTAGAGATGATTACTGTTTCAGCTTCGATTTCCTTTTCATCGTCGATAGTCAACTTATATGGACGTTCGCTGAAGTCTACCTTAGTGATGATACCTGTGCGGATTTCTACACCGAAGCGTTCTGCTTGTGCACGGAGGTCGTCCATCAACTGTGTACCTGTGATACCTTCTGGGTAACCCGGGAAGTTTTCTACTTCTGTAGTGATAGTCAACTGACCACCCGGTTGGATTCCTTCATACAACACAGGGTTGATGTTTGCACGACCTGTATAAATAGCTGCTGTATAGCCAGCAGGACCTGAACCAATGATCAGGCATTTTACTCTTTCTGTACTCATAATATCAATATTTAAAAGTTTATTATCTTAAATCAATTATTTCTGCATCCGGATAAAGCGTCTTGTTGAAACGGAACATGTTGTCTTCCAATTTCTGATTGATCTTGTAGGAGGTGACATTGATTTCACTCAAGGTCTGTCCGTTCTGTTCAATCTTCATGGCCAATGGTTCGTTGGCGTTCGATACGAATATCCGTATCAGCTCCCTATTGTCCGAATGTTTGGGTGTCAGGACGATGGCATGTCCTTTCACTCCGTTTCTCGTTTGGCTACCCTTGTATGTGTAGTCGAAGTCTGACTTGTATCGCATCAGTATGAAGTAAGGATTGATGCCTTGCAACTCTTCCGGAGTGGGATGGCTGATGTTCACCTCTTCGGTGTCTGCCACATAGCTCCATTGAGTCTGTCCGTCATACCAGCTCTGTATGCTTCCGTTGTTCAAGTAGAACTTTTCGCCTTTCAGCAACAGGAAGCCGTTTTCGGTTCCCCCGAAATCGATGCGGATGCCGTTGGTTTCCGATATGGACTCCCATACCTTGTCCAGCACTTCGCCCGCTTTGGCATCCCCTTGTGCGCTGAGGCAGTAGGGGAGGAGGGCCAGCATCCATAGTGTCAATAGTCTTTTCATTTCCGTCAAGTTTTTTGTTGTTATGTTTTTATGGTTATTGCAATGCATCCAAGCGCATCTGCAAGTCGGTCAAGTCCACGCAAAGTACATCGCGAGCCTTGCTGCCTTGTGTCGGACCTACGATGCCGGCACGTTCCAACTGGTCCATGATGCGTCCTGCACGGTTGTAACCGATGGAGAACTTACGTTGGATAAGCGAGGTTGAACCTTGCTGATGAGCTACCACGAGTTCAGCTGCTTCGCGGAACATCGGGTCGAGGCGGGTCATGTCTACATCGCCTGCGCTGCTTTCTCCTTCTTCGCTTTCCACTTCCGGCAACTCGAATGCACAAGGATAACCCTGCTGCTTGCTGATGTAGTTGGCAATGCGTTCCACTTCCGGTGTATCGACAAAGGCACACTGTACACGTACCGGGTCGTTGCCCTGCAAGTAAAGCATGTCACCCTTACCGATGAGCTGCTGAGCTCCCGAACGGTCGAGGATGGTACGCGAGTCCATCATGGCTGCTACACGGAACGCAACACGGGCCGGGAAGTTCGCCTTGATGGTACCGGTGATGATATTCGTTGTCGGACGCTGGGTAGCGATGATGGCATGAATACCTACGGCGCGGGCCAACTGGGCGATACGGCAGATAGGCAATTCCACTTCCTTGCCGGCAGTCATGATCAAGTCGCCGAACTCGTCGATGATGATGACGATGTATGGCATGAAGTGGTGTCCCTTTTCCGGATTCAGCTTGCGTTCGATGAACTTGGCATTGTATTCCTTCACGTTACGGCAACCTGCCTTCTTCAGCAAGTCGTAGCGAGTGTCCATTTCCTTACAGAGCGAGTTCAAGGTCTGTACCACCTTGCTCACGTCGGTAATGATGGCATCGTCTCCATCAGGCAACTTCGCGAGGAAGTGCTTTTCAATCGGTGCATATACCGAGAATTCCACCTTCTTCGGGTCTACAATCACGAACTTCAGTTCTGCCGGATGCTTCTTATATAATAAGGAAGTAACGATGGCATTCAAACCTACTGACCTACCTTGACCGGTGGCACCGGCAATCAACATGTGCGGAGCCTTGGCAAGGTCCACCATATATACTTCGTTAGTAATGGTCTTACCGAGTGCGATAGGCAATTCCATGGTTGTTTCCTGGAACTTCTTGCTGTTCAAGATGGCCTGCATCGGCACGATGCG